>NZ_SCOK01000046.1:0-42894 GCF_005502555.1 Pseudomonas sp. D(2018) | reverse complement strand
CTACAACACCCACCGGCTGCACTCCACCCTCGGCTATCGATCGCCAGCCGACTACGAGAAGGCCACTACCTGAAATCCCTTATCCCGGTGTCCACCAAAACTTGACCACTACATAGCAGCTGCCAGCAGCCAACTGCGTGTGGATGTATAGGATAATTCCTTTCGCCTCCAGCACTGGGGCCTACCTCACTAACGCTATACAGGCTCTGATTATGCTCCAGCCCGACCTCAAAACCTTACTCGACCCCGTAGTGGTTCAGGTGCTGCAGGCCGGGAGGCTGTTATCTGCCGAATGGGACCGAGCTGAGGGGCCGCGCGGTCATGGTGACAAGGCACCCGTGGACGTTGAGATCGAGCAACAACTGCGTGAAGCGTTATTACAACTCTTGCCCTGCGACTTCTGGGGCGAGGAAACCGGGCATGTCCTGACCGGAGACTCATGGTGTTGGGTGATCGATCCCAACGACGGCACCAGCGACTTCCTGCAGGGCCGAAAAGGCTCGGCCATCTCGGTCGGGCTCTTGCGAGATGCACAGCCGGTACTGGGTGTCGTGCATGCGCCGGTTACGCCAGATCGTGGCGCTGACTGCATCGCGTGGGCCGAGGGATTGCCGCACCTGTTGCGCAATGGCCAACCCGTCGTGAACGACCTCCGTCAGCAGCGACTAAGTGAGCGGGTCATGGTCATGGTGAGTGCGGGTGCCGAGGCTAAACCTCAGGTAAACGCTGAGCTCTGTGCGCCCGCTCAGTTTCATGCGATGCCAAGTATTGCCTACCGCCTGGCGCGAGTCGCGGCCGGTGATGCGGTTTGCGCCGTCTCGCTGTATCCGGTGTCGGCCCATGACGTGGTCGCTGGTCACGCGTTGCTGCGTGCCAGTGGAGGCGTCCTGCTTGATCAGGATAGTCAGCCAGTCCATTACCACAGTGAAGGCGAAATGGCCGTCGTGTCTAATCGCTGCTTCGGTGGTGCGCCGCAAGCCTGCCAAGATTTGCTGGGGCGTGACTGGAATCGGGTATTGGGATCACGCGTATGAAGTCGCTGCCCCGGAACCAAATAAGTGACAAGGAGAGTTTCCTGCTTGTCAGCTCATTACTTCCGAATTTGGCAGAAGAATTACTTCCGAGGACTTCTACCGCGCAGTACTAGCGCTTTAGTTTCAGCCCTTTAACCGAATGCGCTCGCTGTTCGTCCAGTGAGTTGTAGTAGGTGTTCTGCGTGGTGCTGAGGCTGTTGTGCCGCAGGTCGGCCTGCAGGTCCTTCATGTCGCGGTGCGGCGCATCGAAAGTCGCGGATGTATGTCGCAGCCAGTGCAGGGACGCTGAGCGCAGCTGATCGATCTCATCGTCGCTCCAACCTTCTTCGGCCATCCGCACTAGAGAACGATCGAACACGTTCTGCAACAGCAATCGGATATGCCGATCGGACAGCCCGGCGCGCCCCTTCAGAGTGCTGATTAGTGGCGTCTTCTCGTGGGCGGAGGGCAGGGGAGGCAGCTGCAGGTGCTGGCGATAGCGCGCCAAGTAGGTCTGGATGTAGTCATCTCGGATGCTGATCTTCGCAGCCTTGTTGCCCTTGCCCACCACATGGAACCACCAGTTGCCGGTGCTATCGCGGCGGATGTCGCCCATGGTCGGCGTCCAGTTATCCCGCCCGACCAGGTCCGAAACCCGCAGGTACAAGGCGAATAGCGTGGCGACGATGAACAGCGTGCGTTCATGTACGGGGTCGTCGGTGGCCATGATTTCCGCTGTCTCGATGACGTAGCTCCACTGCAACTGGGTCAGCGAGCGTGAGGCGACATCGAGGGTATTGCGCTGCTTGTAGATGGACTTCTGCTTCACGGCCCGGAACGGATTGACCTCCGTGAGCCCTTCATCAATGGCGTGCTGGAAGAAACTGCCGCAGACGGCGAAGACCTGGGCGACCGAGCCCTGGGACATGCGGTAGGCCCGGGAGGGAAGGGCAGTGACAGATTCAGCGGCGATCTTGCGTTCGCGCTTGGCAATGGTGGAGCTATACGGGCGCCATTCGCCGTTGAGTATGTAGCTATCGGACTCCAGCTTCTTCCTGCCTCCGATTCGCACGAAGCGGGACTTGACCACCGGGCCGATCCAGTCGGCCGGGGGATTGAGGCAGAACTCCATGAACGCCTCAGCGTCTCGGCGACGCAACTCCAGCAGGGGTTTACGCGTTACCAGCAGCGACCAGAGCAGCAGCCGCTCAACGTGCGTCCGATATGAATTGAAGGTTGCTTCATTGCCGCCATAGGACTTGAGAAAGGAACGGACCGCGCGATAGCCCTCGGCAGCCTGATTTTCCTCGGGAAAGCTCTGGAGAAACTCGCGAACCACGGGAAGTTCGCCACTCAGGTGTAGGAAATTGAGGTCGTGAAAGCGATCGAAGGTATCGAAAAGCGGCTGTGGAGTTTGCGCCATGCTGGGAAATGATCCTCGATGCGGTCCGGCTGAATGTGTCTAGCATGGGCTTTCGGTGGGTGTAATGCAATATCCGGGTCTAGCTGTTATCGGATATTTCATTCGTGACTCCATCTGCGTATGGAGAAGGTTGCTGTTAGAGCGACTCGACGTGTTTGACTTTTAAAAGTCGCACTCAGAGAAATAGCATCGAATTTTCTTTTAGATTTCAAAGCTCAATGGATTCGTCGTGACTTTTGTAAATGAGAGTCTGTGTGCAGCCCCTCGGCACTTCAGCTAGCTAAGAAGCGCTAGCTGTTCCCGCAGCGCTGCCCGCCGCTACCTTTTAACGCGTAACCTGAGAATCCAGCGAACCATATCTACACTTGGACCCGCTCAATGAGCTCACTGATAGAAACACCGGCTGCTGCGTGAGGAGGTAACGGATAGCCAAGAAAGCTGGCGCAGGTCGTTTCAAGCTCATAGCACGCGCGCCCGGAGGGTTTTCCGGGGGACTATTCACCTGCATCTACGCTTAGAGGAGTTGCATCTGCTTGGAGGAGATGCAGTTTCAGATTTAAAAATCACCGAGGCTAACGAAGATAGACCGGAGGCCGTGTCGATATCTCGTAAGTCACTGATCGAAAGGGATTACTGAATTCAAAAGTCAGATTTCGCATCATTGAGAGGTATCAACAGACGCCTTGAGGCCATGAAGTGAACAGAATCTACGATTATGCGTAGTGGATGCCTGGAAAATGTTGGCGAGAACGACACAGCTGTGAGGACCTATAAATACGTATAATCTATATTATGTTAAATCTATGGCATGTGTAGGTGCCTTGGACCTAGCGTTTCATCGTCCAGAGCGGATCGTTGGCCATTAGCGCTGCTCCCCACTCCGCAAAGGCGCGGACCCGCGCAGACAAATGCCGTGTCGGGGGATACACGAGGCTGATCGGCATGCCATCCATCTCCCAGCCAGGCAGGACCTCAACCAGAGTCCCCGACTGAAAATGGGGACTCGCCTCCGCGCGTGGCACCGAAACGATGCCAAGGCCTGCCATACCGGCCGAGATGTATGCGCCGCCATTGTTGAACCGCATTGCCGGCAGTTGTTCGATCCTGAAGCTGTCGTCGCCTCGCCGCAGTATCGGGATCATTTGCTTGCCTGAGCCGGGAAATGTGAAG
The DNA here is from genome assembly GCF_005502555.1 of Pseudomonas sp. D(2018). Classification (NCBI taxonomy): domain Bacteria; kingdom Pseudomonadati; phylum Pseudomonadota; class Gammaproteobacteria; order Pseudomonadales; family Pseudomonadaceae; genus Pseudomonas; species Pseudomonas sp. D(2018). The sequence goes on along the minus strand of NZ_SCOK01000046.1, from coordinate 39,288 downwards.
CCGAGATACCGCTGATGCAGCAAGTCGTCGGGCTTGAGAATGGGCGCGGCGTTCATCAGGTACAGAGGCGAAGCACAGAGGCAGAAGCGCATCAGCCCCACAGGGCGACACACCAGGTCCTGATCTGCGACCGGGCCACCGCGGAAAGCACAGTCGATGCCTTCCTGGACCAGGTCGACCACTCGTTCGCTGCACCCGATATCCAGCTGAATCTGCGGATGTTGTGCGGTGAACTCCGGTAGTGAAGGAATGAAAAGACACGTCGCGACGCCAGAAGGCATCTCAACCCTCACCCTGCCACGTGCCACGCTGCGACTCTGGGCAACCGACGCCTCAAGTTCGTCGAGGTCATCCAGTACAGAGCGAGCCCTTTCGTAATAGGCGGCACCATCAGTGGTCGGTGTGACTCGTCGCGTGGTCCTGTGCAGCAGCTTCACACCCAGCAACGCTTCCAGCCCCTGAATCTGGCCGGAGATGGTGGTCTTCGCTACGTTCAACGCCTCCGCTGCCCGGGTAAAGCTTCCCACCTCCACGATCCGGCAGAAGGCACGCATTGCTTCCAATCGATCGAAGGCCATGATTGTCCTGATTTCCGCACAATGAAAACGATGAAAGCTAGTTTATCCACGAATTTCCGACCAATAAAGTGCACTCCAGAGCCGAAATCCTTCGGCCACTCTGGAGAGTTCAGCGATGAGTTCCAAACGCCTCAACTACTACCAAGCCGCCCCGCAAGCCATGAAGGCCATGATGGGCCTCGAGAAAGCCGCATCCGAATCGGTGCTGCCGCGTTCCCTGCGTGAGCTAGTACGGATTCGCGCTTCTCAGATCAACGGATGCGCCTACTGCATCGACATGCACACCAGCGATGCGGCCAAGGAAGGCGAAAGCCTCCAGCGTCTTATGGCGATTAGCGTCTGGAAGGAAACGCCGTTCTTCGACGATCGTGAACGTGCCGCCCTGCTGTGGACCGAGACGCTGACTCTGGTTGCCACTCGTCATGCGCCGGATGAGATCTACGAACAGGTGGCCGCCGTGTTCACCGAGCAGGAGCTGGCTGAACTGACCTTCGTGATTGCCGCAATCAACGCCTGGAACCGCTTCGGCGTCGGCTTTGCGATGCAGCCGGAGTTGGCGCAATGAACCTGCTCGCCAAGACCATCGGAATTGCCTTCATGGGGTTGCTCAGTACCGCTGCCCTGGCCCACGGGAGCGGCGGTGCCGGAGACGAAATCGTCACGCCGGTCGCGCAGACCACACTGCCGCCCCAGCTATACAGGACGGCCACCGCGCTTCGCGTGGACTTTGCCCCTGGCGCCACCTCGACGCCCCATCGCCACCCCGGACACGTCTTTGTGGTGGTGCTGAGTGGTGAAGTGGAATCTGCCCTCGACGGCCAACCTCCGCAACGCTTCAAGGCAGGCGACGCCTGGTACGAAAGCCCCATGCAGTTGCACCGCATCACCCGCAATGCCAGCGCTTCGGAACCGGCTTCATTGGTGGCCTGGCTGCTGTCCGACGGCAAAGAGGCGCTCGTCCAGCCCGTCAAGTTGAAACCCTAGTTCGCCCTGCAGCGGCAACGCGGCGTCCCCCACTTGCGCAGGACGTCACAGCCGGCTGCACGCGGAAATCGGCGCTCTCGCAACGTTCGATGGAAACGAGAGCGCCACCCTTACTCGAACGTCACGTTCCGGATAATGCGCTGGGTATCCCCGCCCGACCGGCCAACGGCGCAACGTCCAGCTATGTGCGCTAGCAGACAGACGCCCGTGGACTCTCCTCCCAGACTCGATCAGGCAACTCTGCACAGCACGTGGCCCGGGTAGCTGCACGATGGGGTTGCGGCACTGCGTGCCGTGACCCCAGGAGCCGGGCATGCGCACGAGCATTTCGACGCTACTGGCGGTTACCGCGATGAATATCTTGCGTACCTTGGCATCGCTCCGGCTACCCAGCCTCAACGCCCTGCTCTCGCGCTGGCGGATGGCCTTCCGACATTTCGAGTATGAGCCCGACTTGCGCTCTGACCTCTTCAGCGCGGAACAGATGGAGCAGCATGGCCCTCTCCTCGCTGGGCTGCACCGGCTCAGCCCGCTCAAGACGCCGGACGGGTTGTTGCAGCGGCTGGCCGACAACGAAACGACCCTCGCCAGCAGTTGCAGGATTCTTACGGCTGCCGCGCTGTCGAGCCGGCGCATTACGCCCGCCGGGGAATGGCTGCTGGACAACCACTACCTCATCGAAGAGCAGATCCGCACCGCCCGGAAACACCTTCCGACCGGATACTGCCGGGAGCTGCCGCACTTGGCCGCCGGCGGCTCCGAGGGGCTGCCGCGGGTCTATGACATCGCCCTGGAGACCATTTCCCACGGAGATGGACGGGTGGACTGCGACAGCCTCAGTCGATTCGTCAGCGCCTACCAGGCGACGACGCCACTCAAGCTCGGCGAGCTCTGGGCCATTCCCATCATGCTGCGCCTGGCGCTGATCGAGAACCTGCGCCGCGTGGCCTCGCGGGTCATGGCCAACTGGGATGACCGCAACCTGGCCGATGACTGGGCGGACCGGTTGGCCGAGACCGCCGAGCAGGACCCGAAGAGCGTCGTGTTGACAGTGGCCGACATGGCGCGCGCTTCGCCGCCGATGACCAGCTCCTTCGTCGCCGAACTGGCCCGCCGCCTGCAAGGTCAGAGCGCGGCGCTGGCATTGCCGCTGAGCTGGATCGAACAGCATCTGGCCGAATCGGGGCTGAGCATCGAGCGCCTGGTATCGGCTGATGCCCAGCAGCAAGCCGCCGACCAGGTAGCCGTCAGCAACAGCATTGCCAGCCTGCGCCTGTTGTCGGCAACCAACTGGCGTGACTTCGTCGAAGCCATGAGCCATGTCGAGCAGTCATTGCAAGAGGACCCGTCCGGCGTGTACAGCACCATGGAGTTCGCTACCCGGGACCTTTATCGGCATGTGGTCGAACACCTGGCCAAGCGCTGCGAACACTCGGAATCAGCCGTTGCCCGTATCGCCCTCGAGCTGGCAAGCCGCGCACCGGCCGAGGCGATCGCCGGCCACGTTGGCTACTACCTCGTCGACAACGGACGGTCTGAACTCGAACAGCGCCTGGGCGTGCGCCTGACACTCCAGGAACGCTGGGAACGCTTATTGCGGAGCGCCCCCCTGCTCTTCTATCTGGGCCCGGTGATAGCGCTGGCACTGGGCTTGACCTGGCCCTTCATCCATTGGGCGCTGGCCAGCGGGCTGCCTACCATTGCAGTGGCCTTGTTGGCGCTGTCCGCCGCTCTGATGGCGAGCCGGTTGGCGGTCAGCCTGGTGAACTGGCTGGTCACCCTGACGGTGACGCCTCACCAACTACCACGGCTGGATTACAGCAAAGGCATCCCCCCCGAGGCGCGCACCCTCGTGGTGGTGCCCACCCTGATCGGTTGCGCCAAGGACATCGACGAGCTGTGCGAAGGCCTTGAGGTCCGATTCCTGGCCAACCGCGACGACAACCTGCATTTCGCCCTTCTGAGCGACTTCCTGGACGCCGACACCGAAGTTCAGGAGCAGGACGTCGAACTGCAGTCCCTGGCGCGGGAGTGTATCGAGGCGCTGAACCACAAGTACCCCGACGCGGCGGTGGACCGGTTCTTCCTGTTCCATCGTGCGCGTCGCTGGAACCCGGCTGAGCGAACCTGGATGGGCTTCGAGCGCAAGCGTGGCAAGCTCTCCGAACTCAACGCCCTGTTGCGCGGTACCGGCCTGGATCGCTTCGCCCTGATCGTCGGCAGGATCGACATCCTCCGGCAGGTGCAGTACGTCATCACCCTCGACACCGATACTCAGCTGCCGCGTGATGCCGCGCGGCAATTCGTCGGCACCCTGGCTCACCCGCTCAACCGCGCCCGGTTCGATCCCCGTCGGCCACGCATCATCGGTGGGTACGCCATCCTGCAGCCACGGGTGGGCATCAGCCTGCCGAGCACGGCGCGCTCCGTATATGCCCAGCTGCTCGGTAGCGATGCCGGCGTCGACCCCTATACCCGCGCCGTGTCGGACGTTTACCAGGACCTGTTCCAACAAGGCTCGTTCATCGGCAAGGGCATCTACGCGGTGGATGCCTTCGAGCGGTCCCTCAACGGCCAGTTCCCGGATAACCGGATCCTCAGCCATGACCTGATCGAGGGTTGCTTCGCGCGTTCCGGGCTGCTCAGCGATGTGCAGCTGTACGAGGAATTTCCGTCGCGCTACAGCAGTGATGTGAAGCGCCGCCACCGCTGGATACGCGGCGACTGGCAACTGTTGCCCTGGACCCTCCCCTGGGCGCCGAACGCCCAAGGGCGCCAAGAGCGCAACCATCTTGATGCCCTGTCGCGCTGGAAGATCGCCGACAACCTGCGGCGCAGCCTCGAACCCGCGGCGTTTCTGTCGATGTTCCTGGCCGGCTGGCTTCTTGTGGACCAGCCGCTGGCCTGGACCTTGGCGATACTCGCTATCGGCATGCTCACGCCGCTGCTCGCATCATTGCTCGACCTGCTGCGCAAACCCCACGACATGTCGCTGGGGCAGCACCTCACAGCCTGCCTGCGCACCTCCTCCCAGCACTTTTCCCGCGCCTTGCTGAGCCTGGCCTGGCTGCCCCATGAAAGCCACTACAGCCTCGACGCCATCCTCCGCACCCTATGGCGCATGTACGTCAGCAAATCCTGGCTGTTGCAGTGGAGCCCCTCACGGGAGGTCGAGCGCACCAGCACCAACCAACTGAGCGGCTTGTACCGGATGATGTGGATCGGCCCGGCACTGGCCCTGTTGCTCGTGGCCTTGCTGTTGATGAAACCCGTGGCCCTGGCGGCGGCCGCCCCCCTGCTGTTGCTGTGGCTGGCCAGCCCCGCCATCGCCTGGAGACTGAGCAGGCCGTCGACACCCAAGCACTTCGCTCCAGCGGCGGAAGACCTGCGCTTTCTGCGCAACCTGGCGCGCCAGACGTGGGCATTCTTCGACCAGCATGTCGCCCCCGAGGACAACTGGCTGCCACCCGACAACCTCCAGGAGCACCCCACCCCTACCCTCGCCCACCGCACATCACCGACCAACATAGGCGCGGCCCTCCTGGCCAACCTGGCCGCCTATGACTTCGGCTACCTCAGTGCGACACGCCTGCTACAGCGCTGCGAACACACCCTGGCCACCATGGCGAGTCTCGACCGGCACCGCCGGCACTTCTACAACTGGTACGACACCCAGACCTTGCAGCCCCTGGCCCCGCAATATGTGTCGACCGTGGACAGCGGCAACCTGGCGGGAATGCTGCTGACCCTGGGCCCCGGACTTCTGGCGCTGGCGGACGACAGCCCGTTCCAAGCGAACCAGTTGCGTGGTCTCGAAGACACCCTTGCCGTACTGGAAGTCGCTTGCGCCGACGAAGAGCACGCGAGGCCTGCCCTGCGCAGGCTTCGCGACCTGCTGGATGCCGTACTGGCGGAACCGCCGACATCGCTGGCAGCAGCCTGTGGTTGCCTGCAAACACTGCGCGATGGCGTGGAGGATCTGGCAACGGCCAGCGAAGCCGCGCCCGACAGCGATGCCGCGTTCTGGCTGCAAGCCCTACGCGCACAATGCGCGGACCTGCACGACCAGTTGCGACTCTGCCAATTGCCCAGCTCCGACGTTGAGGCCTCCTGCGCAGACCTTTCGCCCCTGCCCTCCTGGCGCCAACTCGCCCAACTCGACGCCGGCCTGTGGCCGGAAACGGTGCGAGGCAGCGTGGCCGCAGTGCGCCGCCATGCAGCCGCGCGGATCGGCGATGCCGAGCGCCTGGCCGAGGCAGCAGCCGGCTTCGCGGACATGGACTTCGGCTTCCTTTATGACAGCGAGCGCAACCTGTTCTGCATTGGCTACAACGTCGACGAACGCCGCCGGGATGGCAGCTACTACGACCTGCTCGCGTCCGAAGCACGGCTGAGCACCTTCGTGGCGATCGCCCAGGGCCAATTGCCCCAGTCGAGCTGGTTCAGCCTCGGCCGCCTGCTCACCAGCACCCGGGGAGTACCGGTCCTGTTGTCCTGGTCCGGCTCGATGTTCGAGTACCTGATGCCGCTGCTGGTGATGCCGAATTACGAAGGCACCCTGCTCGACCAGACCTGCTGCGCCGCGGTCGCCCGGCAGATCGAATACGGCCAGCAGATGGGGCTTCCCTGGGGGGTATCGGAATCCGGCTACAACACACTGGATGCCCACTTCAATTACCAGTACCGGGCCTTCGGCGTTCCCGGCCTGGGACTCAAGCGTGGCCTTGGCGATGACATGGTGGTGGCACCCTACGCCTCCGCACTCGCCCTGCTGATAGCTCCCGAGCTGGCCTGCCGGAATCTGCAAGCCCTGGCCACACAAGGCCTGGCCGGACGTTATGGCCTGTACGAAGCCATCGATTTCACCCAGGCGCGCCTGCCCCGCGGACAAGGCTTTGCAGTGGTGCGCTCGTTCATGGCCCACCACCAGGGCATGAGTTTGCTGGCACTGGCCAGCCTGCTGCTCGATCGCCCCATGCAGAAGCGCTTCGAGTCGGATCCGCAGTTCCAGGCGAGTGCCCTGTTGTTGCAGGAGCGCGTGCCCAAGAGCGCGCAGGAGTACCAGTACGCCTACGACCTCCAGGCCGGCAGCACCGCCACCCGTCCCGTCGAGAACAGGCTGCGGATATACGCAGATCCGGGACGCCGTCAGCCCGCCGTGCAACTGCTTTCCAATGGCCGCTACCACGTGATGGTCAGCAGCGCCGGCGGCGGCTACAGTCGCTGCCGCGAGATGGCTGTAACGCGCTGGCATGAAGACGCCACCTGCGATGACTGGGGCATGTTCTGTTACCTGCGCGATATCGCCAGCGGTGAATTCTGGTCCGCCGCGCACCAGCCGACGCTGAAGCGCCCGGACCAGTACGAAGCTATTTTCTCCGATGCCCGTGTGGAGTTTCGCGTTCGCCATCGGGACTTCGACGCCCACAGTGAGATTGTCGTCTCCCCGGAAGATGACATCGAACTGCGCAGGATCACCTTGACCAACCGCGCTCGCGCCCGGCGCAGCATCGAAATCACCAGCTATGCCGAAGTGGTACTGGCACCGGCCATGAGCGATGCGTTGCACCGGGCGTTCAGCAATCTTTTTGTACAGACCGAGCTACTCGAGCCACTCCAGGCGATCCTCTGCACGCGCCGGCCACGTTCGCGCGAGGAGCAGGCACCCTGGTTCTGCCATCTGCTGGCGGTCCATGGGGCGGACATCGATGCCATCTCCTACGAGACCGACCGCGCGCGCTTCATCGGCCGAGGCCGAAGCCTGGTCAACCCGGCGGCCATGGATTCCGACGCGCAGGCACTGGGTGGCGCCGCCGGCTCCGTCCTCGACCCTATTGTCTCGATTCGCTGCCGCATCACCCTGGATGCAGGCGAGAGCGTCACCCTCGATCTGGTCAGCGGCGTCAGCGACAGCCGCGACGGCTGCCTGCAACTGATCGACAAGTACCGCGACCGTCACCTTGCCGACCGGGTTTTCGACCTCGCCTGGACCCACAGCCAGGTGCTGCTGCGCCAGCTCAACGCCTCCCTGGCAGATGCCTGGCTGTACGAGCAGATGGCCGCGTCCATTCTCTATGCCAATGCGGCGCTGCGGGCGAAGAACGGCGCCCTGACCAGCAATCAGCGCAACCAGTCCGGTCTCTGGGGCCAGGCCATTTCAGGCGACTTGCCAATCGTGCTTCTGCAGATCGCCGATCCGGCCAACATCGAGCTGGTGCGCCAGCTGGTGCAGGCCCATGCCTACTGGCGGCAGAAGGGCCTGGCGGTCGACCTGGTGATCTGGAACGAGGACAGCGCGGGCTACCGGCAGAAATTGCAGGACCTGATCATGGGGCTGATCACCTCTGGCGCCGAGGCCAACCTGATCGACCGGCCCGGCGGGATCTTCGTGAGGCCGGCACAACAGCTCTCGCAAGAAGATCGCACCCTGATCAAAGCGGTCGCGCGGATCATTCTCAGCGACACCGCAGGAACACTGCACGACCAGGTGCTTCGCCGGCAGCCCAAGGCACCGTGGCAGCGCTTCGACCCGGACCTCATCCTCCCGCCGACACAGCCGCCGGTTCCAGCCACTGGCGTCGCCGACCCCGCTCTGTGCCTGGCGAACGCCTATGGAGGATTCAGTCGCGACGGCAAGGAGTACGTGATGAAGCTGGAACCCGGTGTCGCCACCCCTGCTCCCTGGGTCAATGTGCTGGCCAATCCGGCGTTCGGTACCGTCATCTCGGAAAGTGGAAGCGCCTACACCTGGAACCTGAACGCCCACGAGTTCCGCCTGACGCCCTGGCAGAACGATGCGGTTCGAGACACCGGCGGCGAGGCGCTCTACCTGCGCGACGACGAGACCGGCCACTACTGGTCGCCGACGCCCTTGCCCCGGCGCGGCAGCGGGCCGTACGTGACACGTCACGGTTTTGGTTACAGCTGCTTCGAGCACCGCGAAGAGGGTATCGAAAGCGAACTCTGGGTCTACGTGGCGCTTGATGCGCCGATCAAGTATTCCCTGCTGAAAGTCCGCAACCTTTCCGGGCGCCCCCGCAAACTGTCCGTTACCGGCTACGTCGAGTGGGTGTTGGGCGACCTGCGGGACAAGACCGCCATGCACCTGGTCACCGAACTCGACAGCGGAAGCGGCGCGCTGCTCGCGCGTAACGCCTACTCAATGGAGTTTCCCGGACGGGTGGCCTTCTTCGCGGTGGCCCCGCCAAGCCGCAGCCACACCGCCGACCGCAGCGAGTTCATCGGCCGCAACGGCAATCTCCAGGCACCGGCCGCGATGGCCCAGGGGCAACTCCTGGGCCACTGCGGCGGCGGCCTTGACCCCTGCGCCGCTCTCCAGGTGGGCATCGAACTTGCCCCCGGAGCCTCACGCGAGCTGGTGTTCTGCCTGGGCGCCGAGCGGGACGCCGGGGCCGCCAGGGACCTGCTGGGCAATGCCCTCGACACTGGTGCAGCCCACACAGCCTTGCACGCCGTGCGCGAGTACTGGCGCGAAACCCTGGGCCAAGTGCGGGTGGAAACGGCAGAGCCGGCTGTGGATCTCCTGCTCAATGGCTGGCTGCTGTACCAGGCCATCGCCTCGCGCTTCCTGGCCCGCAGCGGTTACTACCAGTCTGGCGGCGCCTACGGCTTCCGTGACCAACTGCAAGACAGCATGGCCATGCTGCACACGGCGCCCGCGAGCGCGCGCGAGCACATGCTGCTGTGCGCAGCCCATCAGTTCCTGGAAGGCGATGTACAACATTGGTGGCACCCTCCCCTGGACCGCGGCGTGCGCACGCGCTGTTCGGACGACTACCTGTGGTTGCCCTTGGCGGTCAGCCGATATGTACGGATGACCGGCGACCGGTCCGTGCTCGAGGAGCGGGTCGGCTACCTCGAAGGACGTGAACTGAATGCGGGCGAGGAATCCTACTACGACCTGCCGGAGCGTTCGCTGCTGCAGGAAAGCCTCTACCAGCATTGCCTGCGCGCGCTGGAACGCGGAATGGCACGCGGCGCCCACGGACTGCCACTGATGGGAGGCGGCGACTGGAACGACGGCATGAACCGGGTCGGTGAACTGGGTACGGGCGAGAGCGTGTGGCTGGGCTTTTTCCAGCACGCGGTCATGGAGCAGTTCGCGGTGACCGCGCTGGAGCATGGCGATACCCCCTTTGCCTTGCGCTGCAACCAGCAGGCCGCGCGGCTACGCGCAAGCCTGGACACGCACGGCTGGGATGGCGCCTGGTATCGACGTGCCTACTTCGATGACGGATCGCCGCTCGGCTCGGCCGGCAATGAGGAATGCCGCATCGACTCCATCGCCCAGAGCTGGTGTGTACTTTCAGGCGCGGCTCCGGCCGAACGGCGACGCCAGGCCATGGATTCCCTCCATGAGCACCTGGTGCAGCGCAAATCCCGTCTGATCCTGCTGCTTGCGCCGCCGTTCGACCGCTCGCAACCCGATCCTGGCTATATCAAGGGCTATGTCCCCGGTGTACGCGAGAACGGCGGTCAGTACACCCATGCAGCGGTCTGGGCGAGCATGGCCTTCGCCGAAATGGGCGACAGCGCACGAGCCTGGGAGCTGCTCGACATGATCAACCCGATCAGCCATGGCCTCGCTGGCGCCATCGAGGCGTACAAGGTCGAGCCCTACGTGCTGGCGGCCGATGTCTATGCCGTGTCTCCGCACGAAGGCCGTGGCGGGTGGACCTGGTACACCGGCGCGGCTGGCTGGATGTTCCGCCTGATCCTCGAATCCCTGTTGGGCGTGCACCGCGAGGGTACAAGCCTGCGCTTCGCACCCGTGCTGTTGGCAGCCTCGCCGGGGTACAGACTGGACTACCGCTTCGGCTCGACGCTGTACCACATCAACCTGGTGCAGACCGATGTCGTGCCCGGAGGACAGCAGGTGAGCCTCGATGGCGAAAGGCGGGATGATTGCCGCGTGCCCCTGTTGGACGATGGCAAGGACCACCACGTCGAAGTCCACTGCCAACCCTGTGGCCCCGCACAACTGCGAGCCTGGCCCGAGGACAGGGCCGCGCACACGTCGGGGCATGGAGATGGCACGGCCTGAAGCAACACAAGGCAGCTTCCGTTGCCCTCGGCGAAGAGGCCTGCCCAGGAGAAATGCTGGAACCTGTAACGACCCTGTGGTCTGTGTTGAGCCCTGACCACCAGGAGGGTTGGCCTCTTTGCGAGGCCCTGGAGGCCAGGGACTGCTCCTTAGTTGCGAGAAGATCGCCGATCTTCCTGCGTCATGGTCATGAACGTCGTCCCTGAATTATCTGGAGCACGAGCAGCACGACTGCCGCGACCAGGAGGATATGGATGAACCCGCCCATGGAGTAGGACGTGACCAGTCCCAGCACCCACAGAACCAGCAACACGATCAGAATGGTTTGGAGCATTTGAGTTCTCCTCTTGCAGTCTGCGCCCACGGTACCCGCGGTGCAGTGTCATCTGCTGCGTCAGAATCGCCGGCCTTGGAGCATCAGGAACACCAGCCCCGCCAGCGCCACGACCAACAGAATGTGAATGAGTCCGCCCAGCGTGAACGACGTGATAAGCCCGAGCGCCCACAGGGTGAGCAAGACAATCACCATTGCACCTACCATGACTGCACCTCCACGAATGACTTCGTACCTGTATCGAGGAAACCAGTTTGGAGGCGCTGGCCGGAGGCTGTCTGTGCGCCATCGTACGCGTGCGGTCCAGAACCCGGACCATGGTCATGAGTCATCGACTCTGCCTGTGAAGATCGAAATACCTGATTTACAGGATGAAGTCGGATTTTCAGTAGCCCGGATGTAATCCGGGGAACGTCCAATCGTCGCTCCCGGATTTCATCCAGGCTACGATCTGGCCGGCTGCATCCGCGATGCCCCCTTATAGGGGCCATAGGCAAGTCCACTAACACCCAGTGCGATTTCCTTGGCCAGGTCCTTTTTGACGTCTTCCGCGACGTTGCCGGCCAGGGTGGCCTTGCCATTTCTTACAAACTCTTCGAGGTCATTGGCGCGCAGATGAGAAGAACTTCAGTTTTTTGAGTCCCGACACCATTCGCTCCCCTGGTAGCACCGTTCGTGCGTGCAATTGCAGTTCGCAGCCTCAACTGTTGATTCAGGTCAAATCGAAACACCTCAGCACGGCCCACAAGTGATCAACCCTTCCTCCAGCCAATTGCGGATAAGGGCTCCACCAGTCTCTCGTCCCTTGCATGGGGAGATTTCGATATGATCACGAGACGTCAAGTCTTGCAGTACAGCGCATTCGCCGCAGGCGCTTATCTGCTTCCCGCCCACCCCTTTCTACGTCAGGCCCAGGCGGTCGCACTCCTTTCCGATGTCGGCTTACTGAGCGATCCAGCGCTACAACCCAAGTTCGTCGAGCTTGCACCCAACGCATTGGACCCGGCGTTCCTTTTCAAAGACCTCAACAGTGACGGTCACCCGAGCAAGCTGCCGAACTTCAACATTCGCGTCAGTGAAACCGAGCAGCAGACTGGGCTGATCAACCCGAAGAATGCCAAGAAGTTGTGGACCCGGGTCTGGGGGTACGGAAACAAGACCGTGAGCTGGCCGGGCCAGACCATCCAGGTCGTCAGCAGCTCGGCGGGTGGAGCCGACGAGACTCTGGTGCGCTGGAGGAACGAACTCAAGAGCAGGCAGCACCTGCTTCCTCTCGATACCAATCTGCACTGGTGCTACTCGCTGCACGGCGAACACTCGGCCAACGGCGTCGACTACCGGCAGTTCAGCGTCAGGGAGAATGGCGTACCGATCAGCACCCACCTCCATGGCGGGAACAGCGATTTCCAGTTCGACGGCAATCCCGAGTTCTTCTACAGCCCCTATGCCACGGTAAAAGGGCCGCAGTGGGACTTCGTTGAAGGCGGATTCACCGACCGCTTCCACTACAACAACGCTGTGCCAGCCAACCACCTCTGGTACCACGACCATGCCTTGGGCATTACCCGCCTCAACGTCTATGCAGGCCTCGCGGGCCAGTACTTCGTCCGCGACGAATTCGATACGGGGCGTCAGGACAACCCGTTGAACCTCCCCGCCTATCCGTACGAACTTGCCTATCTCATCCAGGACCGGATGTTCACCGAGAAGGGCGCGTTGTTCTATCCGGCCTTTCCGGGCGATCCCGCCTACGCCGACTTCATCACCGGAGAAGGCGCGATACTACCTCCCGAACTCTTCCCCAACGGTGGCCCGACCGCGCTGGCCGAGTTCTTCGGCGATCATATCGTCGTCAACGGCAAGATCTGGCCCAAGGCCAATGTAGAGCCGCGTCACTATCGCTTGCGCCTGGTGAACGGCTGCGACTCGCGGTTCATGGTGCTCCAGTTCGTAGCAGTCGCTACGCACGTCACGGATCCGGAGCACCCCAGCGCAGGCGCACCTCTGCCCTTCTGGGTCATTGGCAGCGATCAGGGACTTGGCACTCCGCGCCAGACCGACACCCTGGTGTTCGAGCCAGGCGGACGCTATGACGTCGTCGTCGACTTCTCGCAGGTCCCCGCCGGTAGCCGTGTCATCATGAAAAACCTCGGGGGCGATACGCCGTTTGGCGGCGCCTTCGGTGATGAGCTTGCCCCGGAAGACCTGTTCGACGATCGCCAAACCGACCGGGTCATGGCCTTCGATGTGGTCAAGCCGAAATCCGGGGTGCCGGATACCTTCAACCCGGTCAGCCTCCCCAGTTATGCGGGCGTATCCGGCGGTGCCTCGACCCGCAGGGTCGCACTCTTCGAAGGCATGGATGGATTCGGGCGGCTCCAGCCTCTGCTGGGCACCGTCAAGGATGGCAACCTCAACGCCACGAATGTCGCCACCGCGTACGCGTGGTTCCAACCCACAACCGAAACTCCGGGCGTAGACACCACGGAGATCTGGGAGATCTACAACTTCACCGCCGACGCACACCCGGTCCACCTGCATCTGGTCAACTTCGAGATCCTCGACCGACAAGTATTCGAATACCAGGTCACCGGCTCGCAGATGACGCATCAGCACGACGGTATGACCGGCGAGGCACCGGAAATTTCCTTCGTCACAAATTTTGCCCCAGCTCCCGTTGGACCGGAGTACTTCGAGGCGGCCCCCAGGGACATGGTCATCGCGTTGCCGGGAAACCCCGAGCCCGAGTCCGGCAATCCCACGGGCCAGATGGTTCGGGTAAAAGCCCACTTCAACAAGTCAGGGCAGTATGTATGGCACTGCCACATCCTCTCCCATGAGGACCACGAGATGATGCGGATACTTCAGGTGGTTTGAACGATGCGGTAACTGGACGGCCCCACTGCCCCCAGCCATCCCTGCGACTGTCGATGGACCCTCGGACGCAGGGATCCGGGAAGCGTTGAGGCAAGCGTTCTCGCCAGCGACCGTTGATCCTGCGTGGGTGGCTCTGCATCGCCTGGTGCATGCTCACGGCTCAGCGTCTCCGCTGCCCAGCCTAAAATGTGCAACATGACCGCAACGGGTCGTTGCTTGGTGGCTACCGATGAAAAACCGTAGTTCGATACGCGGCCGAATGGTCGCTGCCTTTATGCTGTTAGCGGCGATCATTGGTGGAGTATTCGCCGGCTCAGCTTTCTTCGTGATCGAGGAGATCGAGAGCCAACTAATCGATAAGCGCCTGGTTCGAGTAACCGAACTCTGGACCGAAGGCTTGAACAGCACAGCTCAGCTGCAGGCGAGTGACCTGAGTTTCTTCGTCGGTCAGCAGCTGCCACAGTCTTTGCGGAGCTTGAACTCGGGGATCCATGAGTTGCGTCTAAACGGCCGGACTTTGCACGTGTTGATTGGCGAGTCGGATGGCCAGCGCTATGCCGTCGTGGATGACCAAAGCGACTTCGAAGCGATTGAAGACCGCACTTATATTGCCTTGAGCCTGGCGTTTCTGGGCGGCCTCGCATTGGCGTTACTCGTTGGGCGGGCCAGTGCAAGCAGGGTGATTCTGCCCCTGACCGAACTGGCCTCCGCAGTTCAGGATGAGCAGCGAGAGGAAAGGCTTCCCGGGCTCGATGCAACTGACGAGCTCGGCGTATTGGCCCGTGCGATCGAGGATCGCACTAATCAACTTAACCAGGCCCTCCAGCGCGAGCGTTGGTTCACGGCTGACGTCAGTCATGAACTGCGCAGTCCGCTGACTATTTTGCTCGGCGCAGCGGAAGCCCTGAGGCGGCGGTTGAAGGATCATCCCAAATTGCAGGCGATGACCGAGTGCATTCGGCAAAACGCTGCGGACATCGCCCAACAAATGGGCGCCTTGTTGGAACTGGCGCGGGTGCCCGAGAGTAGCCACCTTTTCCGTATAGCCTTGCGCCCGCTGATTGAGCAGGAACTGCAGCGCTGCCAGCCGCTGCTGCTGGGAAAACCTGTGGAGATCGAGTTTATCGCGACTGATGACGTGCTCGTCCCCGCCATTCCGGAGTTGGTTTCCATTGCGGTGAGCCACCTCCTTCGTAATGCCTGCTTGCACACTGAAAGGGGGGTAATAACCATACATTTGAGCGCTGGAGGGATCGCAATCGAGGACAACGGGACCGGGGTAGTTGACGCCCCCAACAGGGGACCCTTCAAACGACCAACATCCGCTCATGGCGAAACCAGTAGCGGGCCTGGTTTGAATTTGTCCATCGTCAAGCGAGTGGCAGATCACTTGGGTTGGGCGGTGCGCCATACGTCAGCGACTTCGGGAGGTAACCGATACGTCCTGGAGTTCGACATTAGACACAGCCAGGCGTTGCAGATGGCGTTTGCAGGCTGAAGTCGTCAGTGAGTCGATGTGCTATCGGGGCCTCGGATAACGCCTGGGGTATGTCTCCACCCTTCCCTCCCGTGAACACAGCCCCGAAATGACCGCACGGCTAAGCCCGGCCCCCGTCAATCAAATCCCTTGAGGACAGCAAACTCCTCCACCGGCGCGCGCTCGGAGCGCAAATTGTTCACCGCCGCCGACGGATCCCCATAGCCTAGGGCCATGCCGCAATAAACCAACTCCTGCTCCGGCAGCCCGAAGTGCCGATGCAGACTTTGGCGCACCATCGCCCACGCCTCCTGCATGCAGGTCGATAGCCCCTGCTCTTCCGCTGCAAGTGCCAACGACTGCATGAACATCCCCAGATGCGCCCACTGGCCGTGCCCCATGGCGCGGTCGATGACGAAGAACAGCCCGACTGGCGCTCCGAAGAACTGATAGTTGCGCACCACCGCGCGCAGCCGTGCGGCCTTGTCTTCACGCGGTATGCCCATCAGTGCATAGAGGTCTTCGCCGACTCGATAACGACGTGTCCGGTAGGGTTCGGCCAACCCTTCCGGATAGATGGGGTAGTCACCCGCTTCGCCCCTTGGGTTGCGCGCCAGGGTTTCCATGGCCAGGCGTTCCACGGCAAGTTTTTCGGCGCCGCTGACCGCTATCACCTTCCATGGCTGCAGGTTGCCCCCCGAGGGCGACCAGCGCGCCGTTTCCAGCAAGTCCAGGACCTGTTGCGCAAGGACGGGTTTGTCACTGAACGCGCGGACAGAAATGCGCTTCTTCAGGAGTTCGGCTACGGACATGGTCTGTTTTCCTGGCGGGTTCAACGGCAGTCAACTCGAGATCGGTTCGAACATCAATACCCTGGTGAGGCACAGCCCTCATTTCCTCAATGAGCCCACCTTCATACTGGCAGCGGGCGAACAACTGCACCTTGCCTGCGTCTGCAAGAGCGTTCAGTGACTGTTTCCAGAAATAAAAAAAGGCCGCCTTGGGCAAGGCGGCCATTAAATAAAACCAAAGGAATGATGAAGCGGAGCAGCCGATCGCACTTCTTGGGGGAGGACCAGAAAGTGCGTCCGGCCAATATCTTCATCGGGGCCCAGTTTACTGGTTTCACCTCGACGCCCAAATCAAACGCCTTGATAGCAACTATTGATGACGACCCATGGGAATCTTTCGATTTAGCTGTTATCCACTCCGCCGACAGCACTTTTCGGGGCTTGACAACTTGTTACCAATTGGTATTCAGGGAGTCAAAAATGCATGTGAATCAACACATTAAGCTGAATGTCAATGCTCAGGGCAATTTTGCAAACCTCCCTATCGCATTTACAGGATCCAGACAACCCCTGCATGGCTACACGCATAAAAAAAGCCGCCTCCGAAGAGGCGGCCTAAATCAAAGAGTAACTCGATGAAGCATCTGCCAACTCACACAAACGATTGTGCAAGTTCATCCTTCATCAGGCGCAGGATACCCGTACTGTAAATTTCGTAAACATTGATATCATTGATACATGAAATTGATGATTACAGTTTTTTCAGTTACCCGAACCGTGATAACTGTTTGCGCGCATCGCGTCGGCACAGCCGGCCACCAGAACGATAATGAATGGATATGCTTGTCAGGGCCGGGCAGTGTCGCTGTTCCTGGTCATTGATAGCGCCTTGAATTCCTGCCAATCCCAATACCAACAAAGCGACCATCAGGAGCACCCGTGATGCAATTCAATCCTCTGAGCGCCCTGGCACTGGCGGTTTCCGCCGCCATCAGCCTGCCCGCCCTCGCCAGCGAGCAATCCGAATCCAAGGGCTTCGTCGAAGACGCCAGCGCGACCTTGCTGCTGCGCAACGCCTACTTCAACCGTGACTTCAAGGACCGCACCAACGACGCCAAGACCTGGGGCCAGGGTTTCATCGGCACCTTCGAATCCGGTTTCACCCAGGGCACCGTCGGTTTCGGCGTCGACGCCTACGGCTTGCTCGGCGTGAAGCTGGACAGTGGCCGGGGCCGCAACTACAGCGCCTTCTTCGATACCGACAGCGACGGCCATCCGGTGGACGACCTCTCTGAAGCCGGTGGCGTGCTCAAGCTGCGCGTCTCCAACACCGTGCTCAAGTACGGTAACCAGTTCCCCAACCTGCCCGTACTCGCCCATGACGACAGCCGCCTGCTGCCCCAGGCCTTCACCGGCACCCTGGTTACCAGCAAGGAAATCGAGGACCTGGAACTGAACGTCGGCCGCTTCACCGGCGACAGCCCCATGGGCGACCCGGCGCGCGACCCCAACCGCCTGAAGAGCATCGATGTGATCGGCGGCAGCTACGCGGTCAGTGATGATTTCAGTGTGTCGCTCTACCACTCCGACGTGGAGGACATGTACAAGAAGTACTACGCCAACCTGAACTACAACATCCCGTTCAGCGATGAGCAGGCGCTGAACTTCGACTTCAACATCTACCGCACCAAGTACGACGACGGCTCTGTGGCCGCGCTGGCCTTCGGCGGTGATGGCCAGGACGACAAGAACACCCTCTGGAGCCTGGCAGCCAAGTACAGCATCGGCGCCCACGCGTTCATCGTGGCCCACCAGCGCAATACCGGCGATGCCGGCTATGCCTACGACTTCGGCGACGGTGGCAGCACCATCTACGTGGCCAACTCCTACTACTCCGACTTCAACCTGGAAGACGAACAGTCCTGGCAGGCCAGCTACGAGCTGGACTTCAGCACCTATGGCGTACCGGGCCTGAGCTACAAGTTCGCCTACGTGCGCGGCACCGATATCGTCGCCGGCGGCGAGAACGACGGTACCGAGCGCGAGATCTTCAACCAGTTCAAGTACGTGGTGCAGGACGGCCCGGCCAAGGACCTCTCCTTCAAGCTGCGCAACTCCATCTACCGCGCCGACAATCAGGTAGGTCCGGACCTCAACGAAGTCCGCGCTTTCATCGAGTACCCGCTCAGCATTCTCTGATGCGCACGGTCGCGCCGGTTCACCGGCGCGACTCCATTCTCCTGCGTTGCGAGGAAATCCATTGGGCGTCGCGAGGTTCTGTACGAAAAACACTGCCGTAGGCATCGCAGCGTGCAGCCAGCGTGGCCATCGCGCCAAAACTTCTGGCGAGCTTGTCGTGGCGGGTGCTGATTCTCCGGTTCTCTTTCAGCCAGTCAAACATCCACTCGATGAAGTTCTGTTGCCGGTATTTCGGACGATCGAACAGTCGGGGTAGTCCTGGCTTGGGTCTGCGCTTCATGGTGCGCTGGTGAATCTTAGTGGTCAGGCCGCCCCGACTACGTCCCATAGCATGATCTACCGGTTCTTCCGGCCCCCCCCCCTTTTTCCAGCGCCAGTAGGAGCAGGTCAGCATGACCACGACAAAGCGCTTGACTCCTCGGCCGACCAGAGCGTGCGCGAAAGAGGGAGTTATTCCCCTGCAGGAACAGGCTCAAAGCTGGCGTAGCGGTGAAAACGTTCAGACTGAGGAGAAGCTGCGACAGTGCCATGGCCTCCATATGCCGGCTTTCCTGGCGGCTATATGAATCGGCTCGACAGGGCCCGGGCACCAGGGATCAGCCTTTGCAGGGCTCTATCACCAATGATGGCCAGCGTTCCTGACAGCTCTTGACCTTGCGCAGAAGAAAAGGATTTCGGCGCAGCAGTAGTCCGCAACCTTCGCTTCGGTTCCCGAACATCCGATCCACATATAGTCCAAATGGATGATGCCCATCCGGAAACAATCAAGAAATATCACCCCCGTAATCGCACTAATGATGTCTCATCAAGAATGGATGACTAGTGGAGATCAAGGATGACGAAAGCGTTTGTGGGTCTTTCCTGTACTGGTCACGATGGTGCACTTGCAATTATGCAGCACGGTATAATCCGCTTCGCCGAAGCGGCCGAGCGGCATTATCAAAAGAAGTTCGCAATCAATCAGGCGCCAGACGAATATCACTACACACGAAACGCTATGCTTCGTCATCTCGATGCCGATGAGATCGTACTGGCAAAATCGTGGAGCACTGATGCCGGAAGCATCTGGCGGAGGCAGAACGCCCTGCTCGACGAAAGCATTGAGCATTTCACCGAATACTCTGAAGTCCTTCGAAAATTTCAGGCCTACCATCTGGATAGCTGGAACGGTTTCCTGCAACCCAACATCGACCTGTCCGGCCATGGCACCGTACGCGCAGCGGCCAGCCTCGGCAAGCCTATCGTTGGTGTACGTCACTATGATCATCACCTCTGCCATGCAGCCTTCGCGGCCTATGGCAGTCCATTCCGATCCGCTGCCGTTGCGGTACTCGATGGTCAGGGAGAAGGGACAGGAACCGCCTTCTGGCACTTCAAGGATGGAGAGCTGATTCCAGTAGAGAAAGAGCCCTACTCCGGCCCACTCATCGAGTTCTACGCCAGCCTTGGCCTGTACTACGGAATCATGGTGTGCCTGGCGTGTGGCTTCGAAGCAGTATCCGGCGAAGAGTGGAAAATCATGGGCCTGGCGCCATACGGTCGCCTTGATGAGCAGTTGTATCGGACGCTGGAAAGCTTCTACAGGGTCGACGGCCTGACGGTGAATTGCACTGAACACTCGCTACCGTTGTTTCTGGGGCTGCTCGAAAAACGGGTGACCCACAAGCAGAACTTCGAGAAGGCGGCCAACTATGCATACACGTTCCAAAAGTTCTACTCGGATATCGCCAGCCGCTTGCTCACTGAACTACACAAGCGTACTGGCGAAGACAACCTAGTGCTGACCGGCGGCTGCGCACTCAATTCGTCGTACAACGGGCGACTTACGACCTGTACGCCATTCAAGAGTCTCTATGTTCCTTCCGCGCCTGCGGATGACGGCAACGCCGTCGGCGCAGCCATCCTGGCATCTCGCGACTTCGAAGAAGAAACGATTGCAGCAGGAGGTTTCCAGAGTCCGTATCTGGGCTCTGATGTCGATCTCCGACCACTCGAAGCAATGCTGGATAACCGCAGCGGTCTGAACTTCAGGCGCTTTGACGGTGATTCCGATCTGACAGCGCACGTTGGGAGCCTTCTGGCAAATGGAAGTATCATTGCGTGGATGCAAGGGCGAGCGGAATTCGGCCCCCGTGCTCTTGGTAATAGAAGCATTCTCGCCGACCCGCGAGATGTTCAGATGAAGGCACGGGTGAATGGCATCGTGAAGTTTCGGGAGTCATTCCGCCCGTTCGCGCCGGCAATCCTGGACGAGTACGCTGATGAATACTTCCATGACTACCAGGACAGCCCCTACATGGAGCGCACGTTGACAATCCGACCTGAGAAGCGAAGTTCGATTCCAGCGGTTTGCCATGCCGACCACACCGGGCGCCTGCAAAGTGTGACTGAATCGCGAAACCCCAGGTTCTATCGACTGATCAAGGCGTTTCACGATATCACCGGTATCCCAGTGCTGATGAACACCAGCCTCAACGTCATGGGGCGGCCAATAGTGCACAGCATCGAAGATGCGTTAATAACTTTCCTGGGTTCTCAGATAGACCATCTTGTAATAGATCGGTACGTCATTTCGAAACATAGTTGAACGAGGAACTCAACATGGAACACTCAATACCGAGTGTCGATGGCGCTCGCCTGTTGCTCGGGAACTCTTTGCAATTCTCAAAAAATCCAGGCGAATTTCTGCGCGACGCACACCGTAAGTATGGCGATATATTCAAGTTCAAGATGATGGGAAAGAATATCGTCACCATCTGCTCGCCTGAATACAACCGGATTTTGTTCGAGCATACGGATGGGGAACTATCCATTCGCGAATCATACCCTTCCTTTGCCAAGATGTTTTCCGACAACTTTTTCTTCTTCGCCCCTCACGATCAGTACGTTGAGCAGCGGGAGATGGTAAAGACCTTATTCAAGGTTGACTCGCTCAGATCGTACGTTTCCAAGCTTCGCAGAGAAGCTCGCTTGCTAATAGAGTCTCTCGAAGGCTCCGGCGAACTGGAACTTAGCACCACTTTAGGACGCTTGACTGCCAACTTCAACGCAAGTGTATTCCTGGGGCCTGATTTCAGGGAAATGATATCTGACGATATCTACAAACTCTACAACGAGTTTTCTGGAGGCTTGGAACTTGTTCTGCCTACATGGCTGCCACTCAAACACATAAGGCGCAGCCAAACAGCGAAGAGAACCCTGACCGACCTGATGCTGAGCTTCCGCGCTAAGAAACTCCGGAATGACGTAGACGAGTCAGATCCATTCGTCCGGATCCATCGGGAACTTGAGAAAAGCCGCTATGGTGGTGATGACGAAATGATCGCACTGGTTCTGTTACTGCTGGGCTGGGCCGGACAGGAAACAGGCGCCGGCTCGATGATGTGGGCCATCGTCAACTTGCTGCTGCACAAAGACGTCCAACGGAAACTGCTTGATGAGATAGTCGACGCGAAAACTGCCCATAACATCGACGAGTTGAACTGGGATGTAATCCAGTCGATGAAGTACCTTGATGCTGTCATTCTGGAATCGGAGCGACGCCATCCTGTAATCAATATCCTGATGCGCACAGCCAAGCGAGACATACGTTTCGGCCCACACCTCGTCAAACGCGGCACAACAATCTTCGCAGCGCCCGCGGTCACCCATCTTCGCTCGGACTTGTTCGAGCACCCTTACGCTTTCCGCCCGGAACGCTTCCTAGACAGCGAGTCTGGCGCTCCGCCCGTGCCCCCCTACTTGATCGGCTTCAGCGGCGGCGCGCATCGCTGCGCAGGGGTTAACTTCGCGCGACTCTTCATAAAGGTCGCAGTAGTTTCATTGGTACAGGAACTCGATCTCGAGCTGGTCGACGAGCCAGTTTACAAAGGAAGAGGTGGTGCCAATGTTCCAAGTGCGCCACTTCGTGTGCGATACAGGAGGCGACATGGAAAGGCTTGACGGTTTTTCGCGGGAAAAATTCAATTGGGTTTCGACCATACTTTGCTGCCCGTCCTGCCGGAAATCACTCAGGGAGTGTGGAACCACCGAGGCAGTCGGATCGCTGATCTGCCAGAGCTGTTCCAGGGTCTATCCTTGCAGCCATGGAGTTATCGACTTTTCGATGACGGTAGACGACCAGAAGACTCAAAGTGGCTTTTCTTACCAATGGCAGAAGCGTAGTAGAGGGGGCTTTGAGCGAGGGACGAGTTACGGGCGAAACATTGCCAGGAGGGCGAAGGATATTTCCGATCTGTTTCCCGCCGGGGAATCTCCTGGAATCATTCTGGATGCCGGGTGCGGGGCTGGAGATATCGCGATTGAACTTGCAAATAGATACTCGGGGGCGACGGTCATCGCACTTGACTACAGCACGTCGGTTTTCGAAATTGCCAACCGCCCGGAGCTTCCTTCAAACGTCATATTAATCAGAGGTGACATTCGTCATCTCCCGTTCCTGGAAGAGTCCATGGACGTCATATACAGCATCGGCGTCATGCACCACACCGACAACACCCGCATCAGCTTTGATGCAGTAGCCCCCTTTGTTCGTCCCGCCGGAAAAATGATCACCTGGCTCTACCCAACTGCGGGAGAAGTTCCATTCTACAAACTCTACTACCGGATTCGTGACACACACTTCGCAGGTATTGGTTACCTACTCCCAAACGGTATTCGAGCGACTCTTGTATATGCCTATGCATTCTTGATGTTCCCTTATCTGCGATTTAGTAAGTACCGCCACTTCTTCTCAGAGAGCCCAAACTCGGTAACGGCACTAGATTTCTTGGGAAGCGCCTCGTTGATCATCTTCGATGACATTACTCCGCGCTATCAGTTTCGACATGAGGAAGCCGAGGTACTGTCCTGGTATCAGGATGCCGGCTTTGTAGATCAACAATTGGACAAAGCCAAGTTGCTTTACGTTGGAACCATGAAATAGTGGCAACTCTGCAAGACAACGTACTGCCCCCGACATGGCTGATTGATACCTAAAGGAGTAGGCGTGATGAGTAACGATCATCAATCTAGGATCAGGCATTACCCAACCGGCTGGTTCGCAGTGGCGTTCTCCAGCGATGTGGAGCCAGGGGCCTTGGTCCCCTTACGATACTTCGGACGTGAGCTGGTTTTGTTCAGAACCGGTTCAGGCAAGGCCTGCGTAGCAGACGCTTACTGTCCACACATGGGCGCGCACCTGGGCAAGGGCGGAACAGTCCAAGGAGAGACCATCCGCTGTCCATTCCACGGCTGGAAATTCTCCGAAAACGGGCAATGCATCGACGCCCCCTGTCGCGAACTCACGCCCAAGGCCCATCTCTCCATGTGGCCCGTCATCGAGCAGAACCACATCATTCTGGTCTGGCACGATGCCTTGAATCGCGTGCCGAAATGGCAGGTTCCACTGCATCCGGAGCCGCCCGTCCCTCAATTCGCAAAAAGGATACTTCTGTCAGGAGTACGCACCCAGGTCAGGGATGTCTTTGAAAACATCGTTGATTTCGAGCATTTCCATGTTGTGCATGGAACCAACCCTGTGCATGCGAACAAGGTTCAGGTTGATCCGCTTTTCCCGCATCAACTCTCAGTCTTGGCGAGCACCCTGGGAAATGACTCACCGTACGACTTCGAAATGAACGCCATGCTCATCGGCCCTGGCCATGGCAAGGCTGAAGGGGCGGCCTGGGGTTATCCAGAATACCGTGCCCACAACACCTTTTATGCCACGCCAATTGACGAAGACACCCTGGACATCCGCTCGGTGTGCCGACTGCTTGTAGACGAGTTCGACTCAGACGCACTGGACTCCCTGTCAATTGTCGCAGCGACGGCATGCGAAAACGTCCGGCACCAGTTGGAGGCGGACATTGTCATTTGGGAAAACAAGCGAAGGGAGCACGGACCGGGATCGCCCAGATATGCAGGAACCTATATCGCGGATTTCAGGAAGTGGTACGAAACATTCCACCCAAATAATGCAGCTACTTAGAAGTAACCAGACAAGCCGACTGAAATCCAGATATTCACTCAACCAAGGCTTCTGTCCAGCCGGAAAGACTCAAGCGGGCAATTGCGGAAGAAGTCAATTTATCAAGGAATCTGTATATGCAAGCTAACGATGCAGGTATGTCACCGGAGCGTCTGCAACGCTTGTCATCGGTTCTGCAAGGCTACGTCGAGCGAAGCGAAGTCGCAGGACTGGTGGCAATGGTGTACCGCAAGGACATCCTCACTCATTGCGATGTCCTGGGCAGCCAGGACATCGAGACGCGTACGCCGATGCGCCGAAACTCGCTGTTCCGAATTGCCTCAATGACCAAGCCGGTCACCAGCGCTGCGGCAATGATGTTGATCGAGGAGGGGCGCCTGCTGCTGGACGATCCCATAAGCCGGTGGATACCGGAGCTCGGCAACCGGCAGGTATTGCGAAACCCCGACGGGCCGCTTGACGACGTCTATCCCGCACCACGGGACATCACGGTTCGCGACCTCCTCCTGCATAGGTCGGGCCTGGCCTATCCGGTTACCGCGTCACCTTCTCTGGCCGAACCCCTGTCCCGCTTCAATGCCGAGGTCTTGCCCACGGGCAATCCTGACGGGTGGCTGCGGGCGCTGGGCGAACTTCCCTTGTTGTTCGAGCCGGGAACACGTTGGCACTACGGACTGTCGACGGATGTGCTCGGACTTCTCATTGGGCGCGTCGCCGGGTGTTCGTTCCAGCAATTCCTGGAATCCCGGATTTTCGAACCTCTGGACATGAACGACACCTTCTTCAGCGTTCCGGTGAACGAGTTGAAGCGTCTGACAGTTGGCTATGTCGTCGGGGACCAGCCGAACCAGTTAATCGTCCATGATCACCCCGAACGGCGCATCTGGAATCCAACAGGCTTTCCATCGGGAGGCGCAGGGCTGATATCGACCGCCGACGACTACGCGAAGTTTGCGCGGATGCTGCTTCACTCCGGCCGCAGCGACGCCGGACGCATCCTGTCCCGCAAATCAATAGAGCTGATGACCACAAATTTCCTGACGCCCGAAGAGCGTGCCACTCCCTTCATGGGCATTCCCGGATTCTGGGCCGCTCAGGGATTTGGCCTTGGGTTGTCAGTGATCGACAACACTGTTCATCAGGCAACACTGGGGTCAATCGGTCAGTTCGGCTGGCCCGGAGCATATGGCACGACCTGGCTGGCCGATCCTAAGGAAGAGATGGTGGCCGTGCTGATGGTCCAGCTCTACTGGGCAACGCATTGCCAAATCGGGCAACACTTTCAGTCGCTCGTATACCAGGCAATTGATGACTGAAGTGCCAGCAGCCTCATGGCCCGCCAATGATTTGTCAGCTCGACTTTTGTCGAAGCGCCAGGGCCAGCATTTTAATACCCTTCAGGCACCGGAAACGCCCTGCACGAGAGGGCGTTTCTAGTACAGATACTAACGTCTGGCATTGTCCTTGCCACTGCCCTGCCCCTTTTCATCGTGCCCTGCTTTCCGCTGGCTGCCAGCACGCCCGGACGGGATTCTGATCAGTTGATACACCAGACGGTCGACGGTACTGCGCATGCGGTCGATCCAGCCGCGCAAACCGGTCCGCCTGGCCGTTGGAACGGCAGCGGAACGAAGGGGAATTATCTTGGCCATGTCGAACCTCCTGATGATCATCTGGTTGATGAAACCAGCGTGCACCCGGGTATCGACCGTCGAATTGACCCGCCGCAAATGAACATGATGTATCGACTGCGATACCTGCTGTTCGTCAGCCAATGGGACGACGCCAGCGATTGCTTGATCCCGATCAAATGAGCGCAGTTGGGGTGGCGTAGAAGTCAAAGCCGGTATCACGAACGGAGTACGCAGCATGTCCACCCAGTCTATCGCCGACATCCCCGCCGTATCTGCCGAAGACCACTGGGTCGAACCCCTCGAGGATGGCACTCACGTGCTGATTCGACCCTTGCGCCCGGAGGACCGCGAGCGGGAGGTCGAGTTCATCCGCAACCTGTCCCCTGAAACCCGGCATTTCCGATTTCTGTGCGCGATCAAGGAAGCAAGCCCCGCCTTGCTCGAACGCCTGATGGACGTCGATTACCAGCGCAGGATGGCGTTCGTCGCGCTCGTCCACCAGGACGGCAAGCTGGTCGAAGTCGGTATCTGTCGTTATGCCGACACCGCTGAACCAGGCCAATGCGAATGCGCGGTAACGGTGGCTGACGGCTGGCAGGAGCGTGGGCTTGGCGCCGTCCTGATGCGCCACCTCATCCAGGCTGCCCGCGAGAATGGCTTCAAGGAAATGTACTCGATGGATGCCGCAGCGAACGCGCCCATGCACGCCCTCGCCCGGGAACTGGGTTTCCAATGCAACCGGGACCCGCAGGACTCGGCCCAAGTGATCTACAGCTTGCTGCTGTGAAGGACGAGGCGTCCCCCTTGGATGAAGGGACGGGAAAGTGGGCTAGTCAAATCGGCGAAGGCGCTGTAGCTTACGTGCCGGGTGTCTGGTTGTTGCCAGACAGGTTTCATGTGTAGGTCGGGCCGCCGCACAAGCTGCTGAGTATTAGCGACCATGAACCAAGCCCCTTCCCCCAAGGTGCTGCCGGCTGCGCAGCGCATTGCCGACAAGGCATTCTCCGTACTTGATAAATTCCTCCACACCGAGGCCACCAGCGGCATCGTCCTGCTGATTGCGGCGGCCGTTGCACTGGCCTGGGCAAACTCGCCCTATGCCAGTGGCTACGAACATTTGTGGCACCTGCCGCTGTCATTCGGGCTGGGTGATTTCGTCATCTCGAAGTCGCTGCATTTCTGGATCAACGATGCCCTGATGACGGTGTTCTTCCTGGTGGTCGGCATGGAGATTCGCCGGGAAATCCACGAAGGCGCACTGGCCAACATCAAACTGGCCGCCTTGCCGATGGTTGCTGCGTTTGGCGGGGTCGTAGTACCCGCCCTGCTGTATCTCTCGCTCAACAATGCCGATGGCTTGCGCCAGGGCTGGGCGGTCCCGACGGCCACCGACATCGCCTTCGCGGTGGGCGTGCTGGCCCTGCTCGGGCGCTCGGTACCCGCTTCGGTGCGCATCTTCCTGCTCGCTCTGGCCATCATCGACGACATCGTCGCGGTGCTGATCATCGCGCTGTTCTATTCAGGCGGCCTGGACCCGGAGGGATTCGTCATCGCCGCAGCGGGAATCCTGCTGGTGCTGGGCCTGCAGCGCATCGGAATCGGTTCGGCCTATGCCTACCTGCTACCCGGTGCGTTGCTCTGGTTCGGCCTGCTGAAAACCGGCGCCCACCCCACGCTGGCGGGTGTGGTGCTGGGCCTGATGACACCCGTCCGCCCGGCCAAGCTCACGGAGCCGCCGTTGCAAACGGCAACCCGTGCCATCAGTGATCTTGCCGCGCGCGAACATCATGCGAACGGCGATTCCGCAGAGCTGATGCAACCCATCAAACAGCTCCGCCAGGCCCAGCGCGAGCTCCTGCCCCCTGTAACACGCATACAACTGGCGTTGCACCCCTGGGTCGCCTTTCTGGTGATGCCGCTGTTCGCCTTGGCCAACGCCGGGGTGAGCCTCGATGGCGTGGATCTCGGTGAGGCGGACTCCCTGGCGGTGCTTTCCGGTGTCGCGCTGGCCCTGGTCGTGGGCAAGCCGCTGGGGGTCCTGTGTACCAGTTGGCTGATGGTTCGACTGGGCTGGTGCATCCTGCCGCCAGGCATGACCTGGTCCTGGATGGCACTGATCGGCTGCCTGGCCGGGATCGGCTTCACCATGTCGATCTTCATCGCCAATCTCGCCTTCACCCAGCAGGACCTGTTGAGCGCCGCCAAGCTCGGTGTCCTGGCGGCCTCCGTTGTAGCGGGCGTCATCGGCCTGGCCTATGGACGCGTACTGGCAGCCCGCGCTCGAGCGATCGGCGGTCAAGGCCCTGTCGAGCACTGAGGAACCGCTCGACGACTCCAGTCCGCCGCCGGAGCCTGGTCTACCCTGCATGGTTGCCACCATTGCATTGCGGACCAGGTGTTGCGGCCGCGGAGCGCACTGGCGGCATTTCCGCCATTCCTGGTCCAGCCGCTCAACGCCGAGAAGGAGCCACGTCATGCCGAACGCCCAATCCGCCAGTCAGGTGCCCAACCAGTTCATTGAATGCAATGGCCGCCGTCTGGCCTACAGGGTGATCGGCGAAGGCACGCCGATGGTCCTGTGCCTGCGTTTTCGCGGTGTGATGGACTCCTGGGATCCCGCCTTTCTCGACGAACTCGCGGAACTGGGCTTCAAGGTGCATGTGTTCGACTACAGTGGCCTGGGCCTGTCTGGCGGTACGCGCACCTATGACCCGGCATCGCTGGCGCGCGACACACTCGAACTGATCAACGCCTTGGGGCTGAGCAGGGTCGTGCTCGGCGGCTGGTCCCTGGGCGGCATTGCTGCACAGGTGGCCATGCTGCAAGCGCCGCAACTGGTCAGCCATCTTGTACTGATTGGCACTACGCCCCCCGGCCAACTGGTGAAAACCGGCGAGGCGCTGTTCTACGAACTGGCACGTCGGGAAAACGACTTCGAGGATTTCGTGAAGCTCTTCTTCGAACCGGCGTCGGCTGCCAGCCGCGAAGCCGCCGTACGCTCCGCCGAGCGCATCGCTGCACGCCAGGACGGGCGATGCCCCGAGGTACCCCATGAATGGGCCGGCCAGCAGTTGGGGGATGGGCCGCGCAATCCGATGTTCCCTCTGCAGCCTGCGCTGGATGCGCTTTGCACCACCAGCACACCGGTCCTGCATCTCGGCGGCGACCAT
The DNA here is from genome assembly GCF_005502555.1 of Pseudomonas sp. D(2018). Classification (NCBI taxonomy): domain Bacteria; kingdom Pseudomonadati; phylum Pseudomonadota; class Gammaproteobacteria; order Pseudomonadales; family Pseudomonadaceae; genus Pseudomonas; species Pseudomonas sp. D(2018). Next base: position 10,209 of record NZ_SCOK01000046.1, on the reverse strand, counting down.
GACATCGTATTCCCGGTCGAGAACTGGCACGCACTGAGCCGCGCGCTCCCCACCCTGCACCTGGTGACGCTGCCAAGCACAGGCCATGGGCCGCACCTGCAGTACCCGCACGCCAGCGCCAGGCACATAGCGGCTTTCGTTGCGGGCTGAGGAGAATCAGGGCCGGGATCAGCCCCGCTGGGCACTGCGCTCGACCATGGCCACGATGGTTTCGCGGAGTTCGTCCTGCGCTTCCTGCGGCGTGATTTCCCCGGTGGCGGCGGCATGGGACAGCGCCTCCGCCGCCCCCAACATCGCTCGCAAGCCTGCTGTGGCAACACCGTTTCCGCCAGCGAATGGCACCAGGGCGTTGCGGCATTTCTCCAGGAACACCGATTCAAACCCGCATTTGATGGACTCAAGCTCCGGCGAGCCAGCCAGTGCCGCGATCACGCCAGGGATCTCGCGGCCCTGGAGCAGCACGCACTCGACATAGGACGAGGCGATTACCCCCGCCCTGCCCTGCAAACTCTCCTCACTGGCCCGCAGCGCGGCATCCATCGCTGCCGTCTGGCGTGCATCGAACTCCATGAACAGCGCTGCAAGCAGCCCCGCCCGGGTACCGAAATGGTCGTAAACCACCGGTTTGGTAACGCCGGCCTGCTCGGCCAGCCGGCCCAGGGACAGGGCGTCGGTGCCCTCCTCCCGGATCAACTGCCAGGCCGTATCCAGCAGTTGTCGCTGCCGCTCTTCCCTGGATAAACGGCGACGCGGACGCGTTTGATCTTCATGTGTTGACACGGAAAACCTACCGAAAGTAACTTACCAATCGTAACTTACTGAAAGTAACTTGCGCTCAGCATATCGAGCGCGTCTCTCAGCCGCAATCAGCCTCTTGGAGTTCTTACCATGCATGCCCTGATCGTCGTTGCCCATCACGATCCCCGCTCGCTCACCCACAGCCTCGCATCACAGGTCGCCGCAGGCTTGGGCCTGGCCGGCCACAGCGCCGAGATCGGCGATCTCGCCCAGGAAGGTTTCGACCCGAGGTTCAACCTCGCGGACCATGCCGTCCACCGCCACCAGGTAGCACCGCCTGCCGATGTAGCCGCCGAACAAGCCCGCATCGACCGGTCCGACGCCCTGGTGCTGGTCTTCCCTGTGTATTGGTGGTCGATGCCAGGGCTGCTCAAGGGCTGGATCGACCGCGTGTTCGCCAACGGCTGGGCGTTTGAGTACAGCCTGGAAGGCGGCCTGACGAAGAAACTGCGAAACCTCAAGGTTCACCTGATTGGCGTGGCCGGCGCGGATGCCGGCACCTTCGAGCGGCATGGCTATAGCCAGGCCATGAAGACGCAGATCGATCACGGGATATTCGACTACTGCGGTGCCCGCGTGCTGACCTCCGAATTGTTCTTCGAATCGGAGTCCAGCGACCCGGTGCCTCACCTGGAGGCCGCGCGCTCCATCGGCCTCAGGTTGTTCGAGGTTACTCCGCAGCGCGAAATGGCTGGCGTCGCTTGAATAGCCAGGGCGCCCTACCCTCCGGTGGGCGCCTGTTCCGCCAGGGACTCCGCGAGGATCGAAAGCTCGACTTCGGCGGCCTTCAGTTCCGCCTCGCCGGCGATTTCCCAGCGATCCTTGAGCACCAGCAGGTCCGCCTCCTGGTCGGCCTTGAGGCACCACTGGAAGTGGTCGTGCCAATCCCCCAGGGCGGATTGCACGGCCTTCAGGGCCGGGACGGCGTCATGGGGAATGGGTGAGAGCTTCGGGTATGCCTCATGGACGTAGCGCATTCGCTTGACCAGCAGACGCAGCGCATGGCGGTCGAACGCAGGATTGGCCAGTGCTTCGCGTAGACGCTGTAACTGCCGCTGCAGGCGAATCCGTACCCGGTCGCGGAGCTTGTCCAGTTCGCCCTGTCTATCGGCCTCGCGCATCCGCGCCGGCCAGCCATCCAGCACGGCCATGAAGCGTTGCACCGTGGCGCTGTTCTCGATAACGGCATAGCGGGATTCGAGCAGGTGCTTGCGCCGTTCTGCCTGGTCATGGAAGCCCTGCCGCTGCAGTTCGGCGATCAGCACCTCGAGGTCGCGCACCGGCGTGGTCAAGCGGCCTACGTCAGCCGCGGCGGCATCCAGCTCCCTCGCAGCCTCCAGTCGGCGCATGGGCCGCAGGAGGCTGCGCAACTTGCGCAGGTTGATTCGCAGGTCGTGGAGCGCCTCGTCATCGGTCCGGCAGGCCAGGCGCGCATAGGCGTGATGAATCCCGACTTCCAGCACCAGAACCTGAGCGACGATCGAATCGATGAAAGACATCCCGGCTACCCTTCGAAACCAAGTCCGGGGAGCTTAGTCGAGGAACATGAGCGTGTTATTGCACGAGATCAAATACGCCTCTGGCGTCTGAGGCAGCGGACATGGACAGGCCGGGATGGTTGTGGCAGCGTCCGCTCGACCATGGCACACCAGGGAGTCCGGAATGGCCGACAAGAAAGAAGCGATAGCCCGATTCATCCAGCAGGAATTTCCCCAGACCCGCGTCGTGGTCGAAGCCGTGGGCGACCGCAGCGCCCGGGTTTCGCAGGAGGTGGGCGAGTCTGACTTGCGCCCTGGCGGCACCGTCTCCGGCCCCACCTTGATGGCGATTGCCGACGTGGCGCTCTACATCGCCCTGCTGGGCGAGATCGGCATCGTGCCGCTCGCGGTCACCACCAGCCTGACCATCAACTTCCTGCGCAAGCCCGAAGCACGCAAACGCGTGATTGGCGAGTGCCAGCTGATGAAGGTCGGCAAGACCCTGGCCGTGGGAGAGGTTTCACTCTATTCGGAGGGCCTCGATGAACCGGTGGCCCACGTGGTGGGCACCTACTCGATTCCTCCAGCCCGCCTCACCTGACCCTCGACCGCCATCCGGCACCCGATGGATGCCCGGGTGGCGCATGCCCGCTACAATGCGCCACTTGCACCCGTGCCGAACGTGATTGACATGCCTCTGCCAAAAAACCAATTAGAACTGCTCAGCCCCGCCCGTGACGTCAACATTGCCCGCGAGGCCATCCTGCATGGCGCCGACGCCGTGTACATCGGCGGCCCGAGTTTCGGCGCGCGCCACAACGCCTGCAATGAAGTAGCGGATATCGCCAAACTGGTCGAGTTCGCCCACCAGTTTCATGTGCGGGTGTTCGTCACCATCAACACCATCCTTCATGACGACGAGCTGGAACCGGCACGCAAGCTGATCCACCAGCTCTACGACGCTGGCGTCGACGCGCTGATCGTGCAGGACATGGGCGTGCTCGAACTGGATATCCCGCCAATCGAGTTGCACGCCAGCACCCAGACCGACATCCGCACGCTGGAACGGGCCAAGTTCCTCGACCAGGCCGGCTTCTCCCAACTGGTGCTGGCCCGCGAGCTGAACCTCAAGCAGATCCGCGCCATTGCCGATGAAACCGACGCGGCCATCGAATTCTTCATTCACGGTGCGCTCTGCGTCGCCTTCTCCGGGCAGTGCAACATCTCTCACGCCCAGACCGGCCGCAGCGCCAACCGCGGCGACTGCTCCCAGGCCTGCCGCCTGCCCTACACCCTGAAAGACGACCAGGGTCGCGTGGTGGCGTTCGAGAAGCACCTGCTGTCGATGAAGGACAATAACCAGAGCGCCAACCTCAGCGCCCTGGTCGATGCCGGCGTGCGCTCCTTCAAGATCGAAGGACGCTACAAGGACGCGAGCTACGTCAAGAACATCACCGCTTACTACCGCCAGCGCCTGGACGGCATCCTCGCCGAGCGCCCGGACCTCGCCCGCGCCTCCAGTGGCCGTACCGACCACTTCTTCGTGCCGGACCCGGACAAGACCTTCCACCGGGGCAGCACCGATTACTTCGTCACCGAACGCAAGATCGACATCGGCGCCTTCGACACCCCGACCTTCACCGGCCTGCTGGTTGGCGAAGTGGAGAAAGTCGGCAAGCGCGACCTGATCGCCGTGACCCGCGAGCCGCTGTCCAACGGCGACGGCCTCAACGTGCTGGTCAAGCGCGAAGTGGTGGGTTTCCGCGCCAACATCGCCGAGCTCAAGGATGAGTTCGAGGAAGACGGCGAGAAGCGCTGGCGCTACCGCGTCGAGCCCAACGAGATGCCGGCCGGGCTCTTCCGTCTGCGCCCGAACCACCCGCTTTCCCGCAACCTGGACCACAACTGGCAACAGGCCTTGCTGAAGACCTCCGCCGAGCGCCGCATTGGCGTCGAGTGGAAGGCCACCCTGCGCGAAGCGCGCCTGGAACTGGTCGCTACCAGCGAAGAAGGCGTGAGCGCGTCGGTCACACTGGACGGCCCGTTCGGCGCAGCGAACAAGCCCGAACAGGCCCTGGAACAACTGCACGACCTGCTCGGTCAGTTAGGCACCACCCAGTACTACGCCGAGAAGATCGAGCTGGATGCCCCGCAGGCATTCTTCATCCCCAACTCACAGCTCAAGGCCCTGCGCCGCGAAGCCATCGAGGCCCTGACCGCTGCCCGCGTTGCCGCCCATCCGCATGGATACCGCAAGGCCGTCAGCGTGCCGCCGCCGGTCTACCCCGAGGCGCACCTGTCGTTCCTCTACAACGTCTACAACCAGAAAGCGCGCGACTTCTACCACCGCTACGGCGTGCAACTGATCGACGCGGCCTACGAGGCCCATGAAGAGGCCGGCGAAGTGCCGGTGATGATCACCAAGCACTGCCTGCGCTTCTCCTTCAACCTGTGCCCGAAACAGGCCAAGGGCGTCACGGGCGTGCGCACCAAGGTGGCGCCGATGCAACTGGTCCACGGCGACGAAGTGCTGACCCTGAAATTCGACTGCAAACCCTGCGAGATGCATGTGGTGGGCAAGATGAAGGGGCACATTCTCGACCTGCCTCAACCGGGCAGCGCAGCGAGCAGCGTCGTCGGCCAGATCACCCCCGATGACCTGCTGAAGACCATCCGCCACCGCGCGCCGCACTGAGTTGCGGCGCGCACCGCCAAGGAAGGCCGATGGGCTTCTCGCGTCGTCAGACCCACTGATCGTTACGCTTGCGCCGCACCCTCAGCATGGTCGGCAGGATCAGACCGACGAGCAGCCCGGCACCGGCGATGCTGCCGCCGTAAACCATGTAGCGCATCAATACCTGCTTGTTCTCCTCACCCAGTTGCGCCTGCGCATCGCGCAATTCGGTGCGGGCCTGAGTCAGTTCGGCGTCCAGTGCCGAGCGTGCTGCCTGCAATTCGTCGATCAGCTTCTTGCGCGCGTCGAGCGTCTCCTGCATGCCTTGCACACGGGTCTTCCAGGTGCCGTCGATACCTTCCAGTTCGGCGGTTAGCTCGGCCACCTTCTGTTCGAGTTGAGGCAGGCGCTCGGTCTGGCCGGGCACTTCCTGCAGGTCGCGACTGGGAATCCACACGGTGCTGCCGTTCTCACCGCGCACCTGGCTGTAGTCCCCCTGGGTCGTCAACAACTCAACCTTCTGCCCTGAAGTGAGCGTACCGACAATGCGGTAGCCATCGGTCGGGCCGCTGCGCACGTAAGTAGTCAGGCTGTCGCTTACCCAGCGCACGTTGCCGGCGGGCTCCTCGGCCTGGGCCGGCGCACCCGCCGTCAGCAGGCCACCCAACAAGAGGGCAGCGAAGGCGCGAGGCTGGAACGGAGAAACACCGGCGGAGAAATGACGGGATAGGGGCATGGGCAATCTTCACATGGCGATGGGACAAAACCCGGCATACGGGCGCGAAAGTGGCCGGCCACGCGAAGTGCTCTAGACAGGAACGCGATCAGATGGAGCGAAGGACAGCGCAGCCGCCCAAGTAGCGAATGGCCATGCAATCCACCCAATGGGCCGACAGCAGACAGACACCGGGCACCCGGAAGGAGTTCACTCGCATAACCGGCGCGGGATGGGCGGTGTTCCGGGAATGCATCCGGGCGATGCTCTGTCAGTCTGCTCGTGGGGCCTGCTATCACCCCCCGAGCAAGTGCCGTGTTGGGCTCCGATGATCAGTGAATGGCGCAGGCGGGCGGCGGTGCTGTGCCGGGCCAGCACCTGGGGCAGCGAGTGTGCCGAAGATCAGAGCCTCCAGACCGCCGCGAGACGGCGAAGGACTTTCACAGGAAACGCGAAAATAACACGGGCCATCCTGGTTATTTTCGCGACGGACTAAAACCGGGACAAATATCGTCTCACGCGTGCATGAGTCTTCGGCTCAAAACCTGTGACTGAGCACCAAGCCGCCACCGGTATCCGGGCTGGAGTCGGAAAATCCCTTGAGCGCATATAGCTGAACCCTCCACTCGGTGCTGAGCCGTTGTGTCAGGAACAGGGTGAACTCCTGGATTTCGTCACCATCAGACGTCACTTTCTCGCGCCAGTCGTAAGCCGCACCCACGGAGGTGGCCGGCGCCAAGCGGGTGACCAGGCCGATCGAGGTGAAGATTGGATCGCGGAAGTCGGTATCCGATGGATCGCCGAATTTCTTCCAGCCCAGCGTGGCGAACCCGCTGATTGCACCGAAGGCTTGAGTGAGGTCGACTTGGGCGGAGTAGTCAGTCTTGCCGGTTCCGAGACAATGGTTCTCGTCGGCCGTCGGCAGTTTCACCTTGCCTACCAGATCCACCAGCAGGCTACCTCCATCGCGACCGTCCAGCAGTGCGTAATCCGCACTTGCCACGGTGTCGCCGACGCCGCTCTCGACGCTGCCGCAGTCGTCACCCGCCAAGGGTTCGCCATCCGGGCCTACCGCCGGGTTGGTGATACGCAGGTATGGAATGGTCAACTTGTAGATCATCGGGCCGGTTTCATACTTGCCGACCACTGGGACATACCAGGTCTCACTGGTTGTCGGGCTTCCATAATCGCCCCGCGAATAATCGAGCCCCATCGACATCGTGAATTCGTCCGACAAGGCCGGCAATGCCAGGAACACCAGCAGGCCCGGTGAAATCACGCGCGTGGGGCTCATGATTACCTCGTTACGATACGGACATCGAAGCTCAGATCAAATGCGTTGTCCCGAGGATGGCCTCACCGCTTAGGACGAAAGGCATCCGTTCTCCTGGCTACCAGGCTGACGCCTGGCATGGGACACCCTTCCCAGCATAGACGGCGCGCCGGATTCCGTTTTGGGGCGTGCATGGCTGCGGTTGTTTGCGTTTACCCACCCTAATGCGGGCCGGAATGATCCAACCGTTCGACCCGTTCGACCTTTTCCGGCCGCTCGACATGATCGGGCCGCTCGACGCGCTCAACGCGTTCAACTCGCTCCACCCGTTCAACGCGTTCCGGCTTGTCGGCCCGGTCCGGTCGTTCGATTCTCTCAATCCGTTCGATTCGCTCTACACGTACACCGTTCTCGAATATTTCGATCCGCTCCCGAGTTTCAAGACGGTCGCCTGATTCTCGTGTTTCTATCCGCTCGCGGCGTTCCAAATCACCAGAGGCGGATTCCTCTCGTCGCTCGATTCTCTCCCGTGTTTCTCCGGTGTCATTTTGCAGACGGGATTCGTTACCGTCGCGCCCGGAGTTACCGCTCTCGTGGTGCTCTGATTCGGATGCGTCCGTGTCGATGTGACCGGAACCTTGCCGATTGGCCCCTTCGGGACGTTCGCGGACGAGTTCGATCCGTTCCGCACGAATGGTCCGTCCGCTGTCGAATACACCGAATACTCGGATGCGCTGATCCACCGCGAGGTCCGCGGGCCGAGAGCTGCCGAAGGATGTACTGCGGTCCAGTTGGACCGTGAACCCGCCAAACTCGATGCGATCTCCGTGCTGCGACCGCACCAGGCCCTCCACCAGCGCGTTACGGGCTCGCCCGCCAAAGGGCAGCCCCGGATCGATGCGGCTCTCGGCGACATTCAGCCGCTGTCCATTCCAGGTACCGCGAACCAGCACCTCGGTGCTTGGCGCCAGCGGTTTGCTGAGGGGCAGCCCTTGAAGATCGCCGGCACGCTCGATGGTGCCAATAGCGCTTGCCTGGGTAAGGTCCGGTGCCCGATCAATCCGGCTCGCGACTACCTCTCCCCGGGCATTGCGCAAGCCGCTGACCCGAACCGATTCGCCAAGACGCAGGCCCTGCGGCACACGGGCGTCTGCCGCAACGCGTACGGGTTGCCCCATTACTCGCATGGAGGCGGCCCCCGGCTTGACCGCTGTAATCGGGCCTTCATAGGCGTGGAGTATCGCAATGCTTCGGGCTTCCAGCCCTCTCGAGGACTTGTGGGCCTCGACGGCAACGACCTGCCCAATGGCCAGCTCCTTGCTGCTGGCAGGCACGCCGTTCTGGCTGAGCGAGGCCTTGCTGTCAAAGTGAACTTCCACGCCGTTGACGCAGATCGAACCGAAGCCTGTGATGGTCCCGACAATGCCGGTACCCCCAATCCCGCCGTCGTCGTCCCTCGCTCCGGTGCCTCCGATTCCGCCGTCGTCGTCCCTCACTCCAGTGCCACCGATTCCACCGTTGTCGGCCGGTGCTCCGGTGCCACCGATCCCGCCGGTGGCAACAGCGCCCGTCCCGCCCATGCCGCCTGGTTCAAGGCAGGCGGGTGCTGCGCTCAAGGGCGAGACGAACAACAAAGGCCCGCTTATTAATGCAAGGGTGCAAAGAATGCGCGAGGCGATGTTCATGACGAACCGGCCGCAGTGGAATTGGCAACGGTTGACGGGTTGGGTTCGGTGTAGAAGTACAGGCCGATGGTGATTCGCTGCCGACTATCGGGGCTCGGAACATCCTGGTCTTCCAGCTCCGCAGCCAGTTGGTTGAACGCGATCAGGACCTGCATGCCTTCCACCCGAACAGCTTCGCGTAGCTGATCGACACCGGCTGGAGACAGGCTGTCGTAGTGGACACTGCGTTCGAAGAAAGGCTCGGACGCTTCGGTAAGGTTGTGTACGGCCGCGCAGGCATGGTCGTGAAGGTTATGCCGGAAATAGGCTGCCTTCTCGTCAAACCCACGTTGTGGAATAAAAGCCATCGTCTCCAGGTGGACACAGTCCTGGTCATCGACTCGCACAATGCCCAGGCGCTGCCACTCATCCAGCACAACGCGAGCACGGATGTCCTTGCTGACCGTCGCTACCAGTGCATCGAACGAGCGCTCCCCGCCGTTGCTGGCCAAGCGAGCCAACGCCTGCGGTTCGCCAGGCTGCGCGCAGAAAGGCGCGCTGTTCAGCCATATGCTGACCAGATGCGCGCCAAACGAAATGTTCTCTGGCAGATTGCTCGCACCTTCAACTACCTTGGACCGAAGGCGTTTGACGTCCTTGCGATGTACGCCGGTGAGCAAACTGATCCTGCTGTCAGTCGGCGGCTTGTCGTCGAGGCGGAACTCGCGTTCGGCGACATCGACGAAGACTTCCTTGAGCAAATCGGCGAAACAGCTATAGGAAACCCCTTTTCTGAGCATCAGTCTCACTAACGGGCGCATGACGTGCATGAGCGCCGGCAGTAGAGACGAAGGGAAAGAGGGCAAATGCATTCAAGGCATTCCTGAAGAACTGAACACAAAGGTCGATGCGGGAGGCAGCCCCAGGCAATCCGAACGGAGCTTCAACCGCCATCTACTACGGTACTGATTGAGCGGCTATCCCAAGCCCATTCCCTCAAGCAATCACAACCGACGGCATTTCCAGCCAAGTAGCACAAAACCCGGAGCCACGCCGGGTTTTGTGCGCTCGCGGAGTGGCTGTCTAGGCGCCGCCGCGATCATCGCCTACATCATGCGCCGGGCCATCGTCTGCCCCATGTCCTACACCGTGAGCTTCGCCCATATCATGGCTGGGACCATCATCTGCGCCGTGACCGACGCCATGTGCCTCGCCTACATCATGGCCGGGGCCGTCATCCGCACCATGACCGACACCGTGCGGCCCACCGTCATCGTGGTCATTATCGTTGTCGTTTCCGCGCCCGCTGTTGGCGCTGCCAGGTCCGCTGTTGGCACTGCCGGGGCCACTGTTGCCGGAGTGGCCATTGCCATCACCATCACCGCTGTGGCCTGACCCACTGTGGCCGCCGCCGTGACCGCTTCCACTTCCGCCACCTCCGTCGCCGCCGTGGCCACTGCCACTGCCACTGCCGCCACCTCCATGACCGCCACCGCCTCCACTGCCGCTACCACCACCTCCGTGGCCGCCACCGCCTCCACTGCCGCTACCACCACCTCCGTGGCCGCCACCGCCTCCACTGCCACTACCGCCACCTCCATGACCGC
>NZ_SCOK01000045.1:0-43789 GCF_005502555.1 Pseudomonas sp. D(2018) | reverse complement strand
CTGTGATGAATCAGTCCACCGGCACGGTGTGGCTGGCGGGCATACAGGGCTTGCTCCAGGGCATCCAGTACGAAGTCGGTCTTCATGCTGGTACTGACTCGCCAGCCGACGATCCGCCGCGCAAACACGTCAATCACGAAGGCCACATACAGCCAGCCCTGCCAGGTCGACACATACGTGAAGTCCGATACCCACAGTTGATTTGGGCGGTCGGCATGGAACTGGCGCTGCACGCGATCCAGCGGGCAGAGCGACTTGTCGCCGGCCACCGTTGTGCGCAGGATCTGGCCGCGCCTTATGCCCTGCAATCCAGCCAGACGCATCAATCGCTCTACCGTGCATCTGGCAGCCTCGATGCCTTCTCGCCGCAGCTGCTTCCAGACCTTCACCGCGCCATAGCACTGCATGTTGTCGTCCCATACGCGCTGGATTTCCAGGGTCAATGCGTCATCGCGCCGAGCACGGCAGCAGCGCAGTGCCGGGTTGCGTTGCTGCGCCGCGTGCTTGCGGTAACCGGACGGGGCGATCCGCAAGACACGGCAGATCGACTCGACCCCGAGACGGTCACGATGCTGATCGACAAAGGCCCTCAGGACTTGGTGCGGCGGTCGAGCTCCGCCTGGGCAAAATACGCACTGGCCAGGCGCAGAATCTCGTTGGCTTTGCGCAGCTCGCGATTTTCGCGCTCCAGGGCTTTGATGCGTTCACGCTCGTCAGTGGTCGGCCCAGGACGTTGGCCGGCATCGGTCTGATGGCGACGAATCCAGCCATGCAGGGTTTGCGCTGCACAGCCGATCTTCGGGGCAATGGCCTCAATGGCCGCCCACTCGGAGGGGTAGTCGTTCAGGTGCTCCAGAACCATGCGCACGGCACGTTCACGGACTTCAGGGGAGTAGGTCGTAGTCTTTCTCATGGCCTCATCTTCTCAAGAGTTGAGGCCTCCACGAAACCCGGGGCGATTCAATCTCATCCAACAGTGCCATATCAGCCTCCTTTGCCTGAGACGCCGATTAGAGAGTCCGCGTCGAGGAATGGCAAGGGGCCACTTAAACGGCGAGTCGGCACTGCTATAGTCCCAATAGCAACCTTGCTTCCTGGTGACTGCAGCCAGCCAGTGCCGTTCCGGTGGTTTGAACGGACAGCTGCTCGTGAGGTGTGCCATGACCTGCGCCTTTCACCGCTCCACGCACCTGGCCTCAGGTTTCACGGAACTGTCCTGGTACCTACGGACCTGCTGGCTGCTGTGCCTTGTCTTGCCTTTGGTCGGGGCGCGTCTTTCATTCGGCGCCGAGCCATCTACGGAAACCGGCACTCGGGCGGGGTTGATCATTTGGCCTGAGCCCAAACCGCTGGATGCAGTCAGTTTCGTCGATGGAGAAGGGAAGCCACTCAGCCTGGCTGACTTCCGCGGCAAGGTGGTTCTGCTCAACCTGTGGGCCACCTGGTGCGTCCCCTGCCGTCAGGAAATGCCGACCTTGGATCGCCTCCAGGCCAAGCTCGGAGGCAATGACTTCCAGGTGGTGGCGCTCTCTCTTGATCAAGGCGGGCTGGACGTGGTCCGAGACTTCTACCGGGAGATCGGTATCCAGCACCTCCAGATCTACCTCGATGAGCAGATGCGAACCATCCAAAGCCTCGGCGCCTTTGGCTTGCCGGTCACCCTGCTGCTGGACCGCGAGGGGCGGGAAATAGGCCGCAAAGCCGGAGCGGCCGAGTGGGACAGCCCGGAGGTCATTGAGTATGTGCAGGAACTGATGGCCTCCACAGCGAGGAAATAGTCTGCGATGAGCCTTAGCGAAATCGGCATCCTCAGCGCGTTTGCCGCGGGAATGATTTCGTTCCTGTCGCCCTGTGTGCTGCCCTTGGTACCAGGCTACATGTCCTTCATTGCCGGTCGCTCGGTGGACGAATTGCAGGTTCTGGAAAGCCGCCAGGAACGGCTCGCGGTGATCGGCATGAGCCTGAGCTTCGTGCTGGGCTTTTCCACCATCTTCATTGCCCTGGGGGCCAGCGCCACCGCCATCAGCCGGCTGCTGATCGCCTATCGGCAGGAGACCAACCTGGTTGGCGGCATCATCGTGATCGCCTTTGGCTTGTTCATCACCGGCCTGATCAACCCGCGCTGGCTGAATATGGACGTGCGCTTCGTCCACCAGCTCAAATCCAGCGGAGGACCGCTGGCGGCCTATGTATTGGGAATCGCTTTCGCCTTTGGCTGGACGCCTTGTATCGGCCCGATCCTGGGCAGCATCCTGACGCTGAGTGCCGCCACTGGCAGTACTGGCGCCAGTGGCGTTGCACTGCTGTCGATCTACTCGCTCGGCCTGGGGCTCCCATTCCTGCTGACGGCCTGGTTCACAAACCACTTCCTTGCCCACCTGAAACGCCTTCGCCGTTGGAGTCGGGTCATTCACATAGGGGCTGGCGTCATCCTGATTCTCATGGGGACGGCCATGGTCACGGGCCAGTTGACCGACTTTGCCTGGTGGCTGCTGGAGGTGTTTCCCATCCTCGGCAGGATCGGCTAGCTGGCGGTACTCACCTAGAAAATTTGCGCGTTCGATCACTCAGTATCGAGCCCGGTAGAGATCGTTGACCGCGATCAACAAACTACTTCGCGATTGGCGCTTAGCTTGAGCATCGGTTTAGGCCTGTCTGGCTCAAGACCATGTCCTTCGTTGGAGACACCACGATGAACGCTAAGCGGTTTACCTCTCTGGCCTTAGGTATATCCCTTGCAGCACACCTGAGCCTTGCCCTGGCAAACCCGACTGGCAGCGTCTACACCGCCAACGAGCGGGCGGCGTCCATAAGCCAGGTAGACCTCGATACAGGCGTGATCAGCACGGTCGCCTTGCCGATTTCCCCGCACAACGTGCAGGTGTCACCCGATGGCAGCTTGCTTTTGGTCGTTGGGATATCCGGACATGCCGGACATTCGAGTGGTGAAAAGGCCAGTGGGCAGTTGCTGGTATTCAGTACCGCCGGGCTGGATAGACCGCAGTTCAGCCTGCCAGCCGGCAATCACCCGGCTCATGTGGTCACTGACTCTACTGGGCAGCGCGCCTTTGTTACCGATTCCGCCGCCAACCGGGTGCGGGTTTTCGACCTGAAAAAGCAGGTCGAACTACCTGGCATTCCGACTGGGCGCTATCCCCATGGGCTGCGCTTGAGCCCAGATGGCCAAACGCTCTACGTCGCCAATATGCGGAGCGACAGCGTCTCGCTTATCGATGTCACCACGCTCAAGGAGACCGCGCAAATTCCAGTGGGTAACGGTCCTGTCCAGGTGGGCTTTGCCCCCGACGGCCGCCTGGCGTTCGTGTCGCTCAGTGCAGCGAACCAGCTCGGCATCATCGACACAGCCGAGCGCGAGGTGATCGGCAAGGTTGATGTGGGCCGTACGCCGATCCAGATGATGGCCACCGTTGATGGTCTCCAGGTCTATGTGGCGAACCAAGGCAGTGGCCAGAACCCGGACGATCGAGTCTCCATCGTCGATCCCCAAACACGCAGCAGCATTGGCACCGTGACCACCGGCCGGGGCGCTCATGGTGTGGCCATCAGCACAGATGGCGCTTATGTGTTTGTCAGCAATATTGAAGCGGGCACCGTATCCGTAATTGATACGAACAGCCGCAAGGTCGTTGGCACACACAAGGTCGGCGCTGGCCCGAACGGGATCAGCTACAAGCCGCCGAAAGCCGAATAGCCCTTCGATCTGCCGTGGGGATGGCACCAAAACCAAGTCTTGTGGCAAAGACGGGGTCGTTTAAACGAAGTTCGAGCGACCTGACTACGACTCAACCGATAGCCGTGATGCTGCGGCTACCGCACAAATTTTCGAGCATGGTTAAGGAGATGATGATGTCTAAGATTCGCAATGTACTGATCGGGCTCTGCATGGCTGCTGCGTCTGCGGGGACCATGGCGCAAAACACCGATGAACACTCGGCGCATCACCCGGCCAATGCCTCTGGTTCAGAGGCCACTGAGAAGATGCCCCCTGCCCAGCAAATGGACAAAGGGCAAATGGCGGCGATGGACCAGCACATGAAGGCCATGCAAGCCATGCACGAAAAGATGGCTGCAGCGAAAACCCCGGAAGAGCGTCAGGCGCTGATGGCCGAGCATATGACGCTGATGAAGGGCGGCATGGCCATGATGAAGTCCATGGGTGGTGGAATGTCGGGTATGGGTGGAATGCAAGGCGGCAAGGGTATGGACGGTGATATGGCCGCATGTCAGCAGATGATGGAGAAGCGCATGGACATGATGGAATCCATGATGCAGATGATGATGGACCGCAAGCCTCCCACACCGTCGAAGTAGCACTTCACCATGCCGAGGAGACGCTATGAACCATCATTCCGATGAACACGGTTCGCCACCCAGCTTCTGGACTTCACGTTACGCAATCGGTCTCGTGGTGATAGGTGGAGTCGCCGTCTATTTCCTGCTGACCGAGCACCTCGTCCATGTTGTCGGCGCCCTACCGTTTCTGCTGTTGCTCGCCTGCCCGCTGATGCATGTCTTCATGCACCGAGGACACGGTGGGCACCATCACCAAGGCCAGAGCAACTCTGCCGCCTCCGGGAAGCCCGATACCCGTAAACCGGGAGATCCCTTATGAACCATGGTGAATCCGCATATGGTCTCTGGGCGCTGGTTTTCATCAATTCAGCGATCTTCATAATGTTTGCATTCAGTTTCTTCAAACCCGCGACGGCAAGAGACTGGAGGAGCTTCGGCGCGTTTTCTGCGTTCATCGTCGCCCTGTTCGTGGAGATGTATGGCTTCCCCCTGACGATTTATCTGATGTCAGGCTGGCTGCAGTCCAAGTTCCCCAACCTCGATCTGCTTTCCCACGACTCTGGGCATCTGTGGTCGACGTTGTTGGGTGACACGGGCAATCCGCATTTCAGTGCGCTGCACATTGCGAGCTACGTGTTCCTGGGCTTCGGCTTCTATCTGCTTTCGGCCGCGTGGAACGTGCTCTATCACGCGCAACGCCGTCACTCTCTCGCCACAGCTGGGCCCTACGCGTGGGTCCGGCATCCTCAGTACGTAGCCTTTGTGCTGATCCTCCTGGGCTTTCTGCTTCAGTGGCCAACCCTTCTGACTCTGGCGATGTTCCCTGTGTTGCTGGTGATGTACGGGCGCTTGGCGGTTACCGAAGAGAGGGATATGCGCAAGGAATTCGGCGCTGCCTACGACGCATATGCCCGTGCTACACCTAGGTTCATTCCGCGCTTTCGAGATAGGTTCAGTGCGGGTCAGGGAGGCTGAAGCATGGGGCAGGAAAGCTTCGATCTGAATCACACAAGAGCCACGACACACAGAGGAATCCGGTGTGAGAGTTCCATAAACGAGCAGACTAGGCCTCTGTCGGGAGCAAGGGGCGAACGCGAGCGCCAAAAATGGGCAACTTAGAGCCCTCGATCAACCTCGGCGAACGCTTTCCAAGCCTTACAGAATCGTAATAGTTAGCCCCCAGAACCCGGTCTAAACTGCCCCACATGCAACGCTACCTGCGCCTGTGTCTGTTTCTGCTGTTTAGCTTTGCGCTTCCTTTCAACGGGATGGCGGGCGAACAGTCGCCGTCGGCGCCCTGCCCGATGAAGTCCGCGAGCATGAGCAAAGTGATGTACACGGGCGCGGACTGCTGTCACGGCAATTCCGATAATGGCAAGCTCTGCAAGCCTGGCATGGAATGCAAGACCGTCAGCATCCTGCAGGTGAGATTCCTGAAGCCTGTTTTGGACCTGGCTTTCCCCGTAGCAACGACCTCCATCAGCGATTTCCTGCCTGAACGAACGCCATCCAGCATCTGGCATCCCCCCTGCGTTTGATTCCTGTTCCCTACTGACTGCCGCCCTACTCACGCGGCGCAGCTAATCTCCGTTCGTGCCGTAAGCCGCGCAGCGGAGCTTCACAGGAATCGTGACGATGAACCCCACACGCTATCGCACAGGCTGGCCAATCGCCGCCATGGTGGCATCTGTAATTGGCGCACCCAGCCACGCCGCCGACTTGACCCTCGATGAAGCCTTGCGGCTGGCCGAGGACAACGCTCCATCTCTCGCCGCCCAGACGTACAAACTGCAAGCCGCCAGCAGTGCTGCCATTCCTGCCGGTGAACTGCCGGACCCAAAATTGATTCTCGGCGTGCAGAACTACCCCGTTGGCGGCGCCGACCGCTGGTCCCTCAAGGAAGACTTCATGACCATGCAGATGGTTGGGGTCATGCAAGAAATGCCCAACGGCGACAAGCGTCGGGCGCGCAGTGAGGTCGCCAATGCAGCCGTAGATCGCGCTGCCGCGGATGGCCGCATTGAGCGTCTGAAGATTCGCCAAGGCACTGCTGAAGCCTGGATCACCCGTTATTCGGTGGAGCGCAAGCAAGCGCTCTTTGGCGAGTTGTTCCGGGAGAATCGGCTCCTGGCCACCACGGTAAACGCGCAAATTGCCGGGGGACGGGCCCAGGCAGCGGATGCGGTGACCGCGAAACAGGAGGCGGCCCAACTCGCCGAGCAGGAGGACGAACTGGTTCGCCAGCGGGCCGTGGCACGTGCTGCGCTGCGCCGCTGGATCGGCCCGGCCGCGGACGAGCCCTTGGTCGGCGAACTGCCAGTCTGGCCGATTACGGCTGCGGAATATGCCGGCAAGCTGGAGCGGAATCCTGAGCTGGCAGCTTATGCGCACATCACCGGCGAGGCCGAAGCCAAAGTGCGAGAGGCAGAGGCGGAGAAGAAGCCCGACTGGAGCTGGGAGGTCGACTACCAACGCCGGGCCCGTGAGTTTGGCGACATGGTGAGCGTGGAGTTCACCTTCGACCTACCGCTGTTTCCAGGGTCCCGGCAGAACCCCACGATCGCTGCCCGCCGTGCCGAACTCAACCAACTGGAGGCAGAGCGCGAGGCTCGTACACGGGAAAGCGCCCAGCAACTGGAAGCGGACCTTGCTGAATACGAGCGCCTGAATCGCTCGGTCCGTCGCAGCCAGGACAGCCTGCTGCCGCTGGCGAAAGAGAAGGTCGACCTGACCACGGCCAGCTACCGCGCCGGCACGGGCGACCTGTCCTCCGTTATTGCGGCGCGCCGCGAGCTGATTGAGGCACGTCTGAATCACATCGACGTCGAGGGCCAGCGTGCCCTGACCGGCGCCAGGCTCCACTTCACCTACGGGGAGATTCACCAATGAGCGCACAATTCTGGAAAGGTGCGCTGCTGAGCGGCCTCTCGGTCGCCCTGGGGTTAGCAGGCGGTTACTGGTACGCCTCCTCCGGCATGGACGACGCTTCCAACGCTACAGCCGAGCACGCCACCGGCGCTCAGGACGGACGCAAGGTGCTGTACTGGTACGACCCCATGAATCCGCAGCAGAAGTTCGACAAGCCGGGTAAGTCGCCCTTCATGGACATGGAGTTGATGCCCAAGTATGCCGACGAAGGCGCCGACAGCACCGCCATTAGCATTGACCCCAGTCTGACGCAGAACCTGGGAGTGCGACTGGCCACCGTCACTCGCGGCCCCCTTGCCAAGAGCCTGGATGTGGTCGGTGTGCTGGCCCTCAACGAACGTGAGGTTGCGGTAGTCCAGGCACGTGCTGGCGGCTTCGTCGAGCGGGTCTACGCCCGGGCGCCAGGGGATGTACTCAAAGCCGGGGCGCCGCTGGTGGACCTGTTGATCCCGGACTGGGCCGCCGCCCAGGAAGAGTTCCTTGCACTGAAACACAACGGCGATGCCGCTCTGTTGGCAGCGGCACGTCAGCGCCTGCAACTCCTGGGCATGCCGGCGGCACTGATCAGCCAGGTCGAACGCAGCGGCAAGTCCCGACCAGTTCTGACGTTGAGCAGTCCGATTGGTGGCGTCATCCAGGAACTGGACGTGCGCACCGGCATGACGGTGGCGGCCGGCACCAATCTGGCCCGGATCAATAGTCTGAGCAGCGTCTGGCTGACCCTTGCCGTCCCAGAATCAGAAGCTGGCTCGATTGCGCAAGGCCAGACGGTCGAAGCACGCCTGCCGGCCTTTCCTGGCGAAGTGCTCGCCGGGACAGTCGATGCGATTCTGCCAGAAACCAACCCGGACAGCCGCACGCTGCGGGTACGGGTCGAATTACCCAATCCCGATGGCCGCCTGCGCCCCGGCCTGACGGCCCAGGTCCGTTTGAATCGTTCTACCGCGCAGAGCGTCCTGTGGGTGTCCAGCGAAGCCGTCATGCGCACGGGCCGCCGCGCTTTGGTCATGCTTGCCGAGGACGGCGGTCGCTACCGGCCGGTGGAGGTCCGGCTGGGGCCGGAGAGCGCCGGTCGCATCGGGGTGACCCAAGGGCTCACGGAGGGCCAGCAGGTGGTCGCTTCCGGGCAATTCCTGCTGGATTCCGAGGCCAGCCTCAAGGGCCTGACCGCGCCCACCGAAAGCAAACCCACCTCCACTGCCGCCCCCGTGCGGGACGAAGCCGAGGCGCAGGTCATGGCGATCGACGCTGCCAGCATTACCCTGGCCCATGGGCCATTCGAGACAGTGGGCATGCCGGGCATGACCATGGCCTACCCGCTGGCCGATCCCACCCTGATGGTTGGCATCAAGGCTGGTGACAAGGTCCGTGTCACGGTGCGCCAGACCGACAGTGGTCTGGTGGTCGAGCGCGTTGAGAAGCTCGGAGGCCAGCCATGATTGCCGCGCTGATTCGCTGGTCGGTCGCCAACCGCTTCCTGATCATACTGGCCACCCTGTTCGCCACCGCTTGGGGCGTCTGGTCGGTGCAGAACATGCCGATGGATGCGCTGCCCGACCTCTCCGACGTCCAGGTGATCATCCGCACACCTTATCCGGGCCAGGCGCCACAAATTGTCGAGAACCAGGTCACCTATCCGCTGGCGACCACCATGCTTTCGGTCCCGGGGGCGAAAACGGTGCGGGGCTATTCCTTCTTCGGAGACAGCTTCGTTTATGTGATTTTCGAGGATGGCACCGACTTGTACTGGGCCCGTTCCCGCGTGTTGGAATACCTCAGCCAGATCCAGAGCCGCCTGCCGGCCACCGCGAAACCGGCGCTGGGTCCGGATGCCACTGGGGTTGGCTGGATCTTCCAGTACGCCCTGGTGGACCGCAGCGGTAGGCACGACCTGGCGCAATTGCGCGCCTTGCAGGACTGGTTCCTCAAGTTTGAACTGAAGACCCTGCCCAACGTCGCTGAGGTGGCCACCGTGGGTGGCATGGTCAAGCAATACCAGGTGGTGCTCGATCCGGTGCGTCTGGCCAGTCAGAGCATCACCCAGGATGCAGTGATCGAGGCCATCGGCAAGGCCAACCAGGAAACCGGGGGCGCCGTGCTGACCCTGGCTGAAGCCGAGTTCATGGTACGCGCCACCGGTTACCTGAAATCGCTGGACGATTTCCGCGCCGTGCCGCTCAAACTCGTCAACGGCAGTGTACCGGTCACCCTCGGAGACGTGGCAACCATTCAGCAAGGGCCGGAGATGCGTCGCGGAATTACCGAGTTAGATGGCCAGGGCGAGACGGTCGGCGGAGTGGTTATCTTGCGCAGCGGTAAGAACGCTCGCGAGACCATCGCCTCAGTGAAAGCCAAGTTGGACGAGCTTCAGAAAAGCCTGCCGGCCGGCGTGGAAATCGTGACGACCTACGACCGTAGCCTGTTGATTGATCGCGCGGTGTCAAACCTCAGCCACAAGCTGCTGCTGGAGTTCATCGTGGTCGCTTTGGTCTGTGCAGTGTTCCTCTGGCACATACGCTCCTCGCTGGTGGCGATCATCTCTCTACCGATCGGCGTGCTCATCGCCTTCATCATCATGCAGAAGCAAGGGATCAACGCCGACATCATGTCCCTGGGCGGGATCGCCATTGCCATCGGTGCCATGGTGGACGCCGCGGTGGTGATGATTGAGAACGCCCACAAGAAGATTGAGGCGTGGCATGCCGAACACCCAGGCGAGGAGCTGAAGGGCCCGCAGCACTGGCACGTGATGACCGATGCCGCCGCCGAGGTCGGGCCGGCGCTGTTCTTCTGCCTGCTGATCATCACCCTGTCCTTTATCCCGGTGTTCACCCTGGAGGCGCAGGAGGGCCGCCTGTTCGGACCATTGGCCTTCACCAAGACCTACGCCATGGCGACAGCTGCCGGGCTGTCGGTGACCTTGGTTCCGGTGCTGATGGGCTACTGGATTCGTGGGCGCATTCCCAAGGAAGAGCAGAACCCGCTGAATCGCGGGCTGATCCGAATTTACGAGCCCGCACTGGAGTGGGTGCTACGCAATCCCAAACTGACCTTGGTGGTGGCTGTAGTGGTCTTTGTCAGCGCCCTGTGGCCGATCTCACGGTTGGGCGGTGAGTTCCTCCCCCCCCTAGACGAAGGCGACTTGCTCTACATGCCCTCGGCACTGCCGGGCCTGTCCGCACAGAAGGCCAGCCAGCTGCTTCAGGTGACCGATCGCCTGATCAAGACGGTACCGGAAGTCAAACACGTCTTTGGCAAGGCAGGCCGTGCTGAGACGGCCACCGACCCGGCGCCATTGGAGATGTTCGAGACCACTATCCAGTTCAAGCCGCGCGAAGAATGGCGCGCGGGCATGACCCCGGAAAAGCTGGTGGAAGAACTGGACCGGGTGGTGAAAGTGCCGGGACTGACCAACATCTGGATTCCACCGATCCGCAACCGTATCGACATGCTTGCCACCGGGATCAAGAGCCCGATTGGGGTTAAGGTCGCCGGCCCCAACCTGGCTCACATCGATGCCGTTACGCAGGCAGTGGAACAGGTCGCCAAGACGGTACCTGGTGTCAGCTCGGCGCTGGCCGAGCGCCTCACCGGCGGACGTTACGTCGATATCGACATCGACCGCCAGGCCGCCGCGCGCTATGGACTAAACATCGCTGACGTCCAGTCCATCGTGGCAAGTGCCATCGGCGGCGAGAACATCGGCGAAACCATCGAAGGTCTGGCGCGCTTCCCGATCAGCGTGCGCTACCCACGGGAGTGGCGGGATTCGCCAGAGGCTCTGGAGCAGCTGCCGATCTTCACTCCGCAGGGCCTGCAAATCACCTTGGGCATGGTGGCCAGGATCAAGACCACTGACGGTCCACCCATGTTGAAAAGCGAAAATGCCCGGCCCTCCGGCTGGGTCTACATCGACGTGCGTGGTCGGGATATCGCCTCGGTGGTGGCCGACCTGCGCCAGGTCGTCAGCGAACAGGTCGAGCTAAAACCGAGGATGAGCCTCACCTACTCGGGGCAGTTCGAGTTTCTCGAACGGGCCAATGCCCGGCTCAAGCTGGTGGTGCCGGCCACGCTGCTGATCATCTTCGTCCTGCTTTACTTGACCTTTGCCCGTTTCGACGAGGCCTTGCTGATCATGGCCACCTTGCCCTTCGCCCTGACCGGCGGAATGTGGTTCCTCTATGTGCTCGGCTACAACCTGTCAGTGGCCACCGGCGTCGGCTTCATTGCCTTGGCCGGCGTCGCCGCCGAGTTCGGCGTGATCATGCTGCTCTACCTGAAGAATGCCTGGGCCGAACGCGAAGACGCCGGCGACGTTACTGAGGAGGGTCTGCTCGCAGCGATTCGCGAAGGCGCCGTGCAACGTGTGCGACCGAAGGCGATGACGGTGGCGGTGATCATCGCCGGCCTGCTGCCGATCCTCTGGGGCAGCGGTACCGGCAGCGAAATCATGAGCCGCATTGCCGCGCCCATGGTCGGCGGCATGGTGACCGCGCCCTTGCTATCGCTGTTCGTGCTGCCGGCCGCCTACTACCTGATGCGGCGTCGGCACCTACACCCTCACGTGAACAGTCGCCGCGCAGTTTCTGCGCGACCTTAGGTAGGGACAAACCAACTGCAGGAAGCAAAAGTTCTTCCTGCAGTTGGGGTTGTAATTTCGACTTTATTTACTTCCAATGCTGCTCGAATTTTAATATCCAGCAACAACAAGAACCCGGCGGATTACCGCTTGCCTCCTATATCTGCCTGTTTCTGGCATGTCGCTTACCAAAATGTAATTTTCGCCTCAGCTTGATGACAGGTGGATTTTCTAGCATTCCAGTGGGCAAACCGAAATTAAGGTGAATGGAATGAAAACAATCCAAACAGTCATGGCGATATCGCTTCTGGCAGTTTCATCCTTGACATTGGCTGAAGGCGGGGCTGATCGGGTATTTGGGAGAATGCTTCAGTCCAATGAGAAAGCCATGGCGCAGTATGCTGAAGCACAAGGTAAAGCTGCGCCGGAAGTACGGCACTACAAGTACGGGATGAATCTGGACATCGCCAAGGTGGTCAGCGTCACGCCCAGCAGCAGTGCCTGCGGCGTAGGGCCGGCGCGCATGACTTATGAGGATTCCCGGGGCGAACTGCACACAATTGAGTATCGCGTTCAAGGCTTTGGTTGCCCCCATGGCGGCTGATAAATGAGTCATTTCGAGCTCGACTTCCTTACTTTTCACTGACAGAAAAGTAATTTTGAAGTCATCTTGGCGTTAGTTGGCGTGTGGAACCATGTCCGTGGTGCGTATCAGCGGACTGAGCGCACCACTTGTTCTTAATAAGAAACCAGTAATAGAAGAACTGCCAATCACGCCAGGAGTACAAAATGAACAACAAGAGCCTGTTTGGCCTATCGCTCATTGCGTTGGGTATCGGCGTTGGGCACGGCGCAATGGCCGATGAGCCAAAACCAGAAGGCTTCATTGAGGGCAGCAGCCTCACCATCCTCAACCGCAACCTTTACTTCAATCGCGATTTCCGCAAAGGGCAGTCGAGTCGCACCGGTAACGGCTTTTCCGAAGAGTGGGCCCATGGAATCATGGGCCGGTTCGAGTCCGGCTTCACCGAAGGTACCGTAGGCGTTGGTATCGATGCATTCGCCATGCTGGGGATCAAGCTCGACTCGGGTGACGGCCGATCCGGTGCCGGCGGTTCGGTTGACGTCATGCCCTACAACAGCGCTGGTCAACCCGAGGATGATTACTCCAAGGTCGGGGGTGCGGTTAAAGCCCGCTACATGGATACCGTCATCAAAGCCGGTAATGTGTTCCCGGTGACACCGGTGGTGCAATACGGCGATTCGAGGCTGCTTCCGGAAAGTTTCCGGGGGATCACCCTGGCCAACACCAGCATCGAAGGACTGACCCTGCAGGGTGGGCGCCTGCATGCGATGAGCCAGCCCAACTCCAGCAGCATGCGGGATGGTTTTGCAACCTTCTACGCCGGCGAGGTGGACTCGCCCTGGATCGCCTACTTCGGCGGCGACTACTCGGTGAATGACAACGTTGCCGTCAGCCTCTACACCAGCCGCCTCAAGGATGCCTGGAACCAGTACTACTTCGGCACCACGCTGAGCTATCCGCTGGCGGATGACGTGGCGCTGATCGGTGGGTTCAACTATTACAAGGCTGTTGACGAGGGCAAACAGCTGCTCGGCAGCTTCGACAACAACATCTGGAGTGGCAAGGCCGGAGTGAAGTTCGGCGCCCACAGCGTCATCGTGGCCTATCAGCGCAACAACGGTGACGATGACTTCGATTACCTGCGGCAGTCCGATTCGATCTACCTGGACAACTCCATCCAGTACAGCGACTTCAACTCGCCGAAGGAGCAATCCTGGCAGGTCCGCTACGACCTGGACATGGAATCCTTTGGCGTCCCCGGCCTGAGCTTCATGACCCGCTATGCGCAGGGCTGGGACGCGGATTACACCAATGCCAACGCTGTCTACATGCGCCGGGATGCCAATGGCGATCCGCTGACTAATCAGAAGCGCTGGGAGCGGGATATCGAGGCCAAGTACGTGGTCCAAACTGGCTCGCTCAAGGACCTGTCCTTCCGTATCCGCCAAGCCACCACGCGCGCCACCGACTTTGAATCGGACCTCGATGAGTTCCGGCTGATCGTCGAATATCCGCTTGAAGTGTTGTAAGTGACACTGGGTGATCTGTTCGCAAGGCGTTCACCCCGATCCGTCACCATTACCTCCATTGTGCTCCCTTGGAGGTAATTCTCGGCGCCTGCGGGCGCCCTTTTTTCTTCCGGCGAAACGTTCACCTGGGATGACGGCTCAATCCGTGCTGCTCCGTGGACCTGATTAGACGGCCACGTTGAACGACGCTACAAGCTCACTGGCGAATGCCCAGCGGGCGGTTGGTTCCTAGGTTGCCTGAGACGCAAAGAGCCTGCATCCGCCGATCAAGGCCATCCCGAAAAACACATGAGTCAACAAGGTGTCCCAGCCCCGCACTTGCGTGAACCACGGATAGAGCGCGGTAAATGCATACAAGTTGAGGCCGTACAGCAGTACGCCATAGAGTCCGCCTGCTACGAGGGCGACTGGCGTGGTGGGTCGGTAGGCGAAGAGCATGGCGATGGCGGCGTAGAGGATGGACAGGCCGAAATGAATCAGTGTCGCGACCATCAGGATGTCCCAGCGCCACGCGGGTACTGTCACCAGAATCGAAGGGCCCAGGACGATCGCTGCGGTTAGCCGCGCATCCCGTAGCAGCGTCGGCAGCAGCGGCGTGCCGCCCATCCACCACATGAGTATTTGCACCGCGGTCGCCAAAATGCCCGCCGTAATGCCCGTCACCCCTGCAACCACGTGCGACGGCTGCGCATGCAGAGGACCAAGCAGCTTGAAAGGCGGCGCCGCACGACCACCACCCCGCCCCAGCCAGCCAGTTGCACTGTGGGAACGTGTGGCCGAGGTTCTGAGTCGCGCATGCAGGTGTTTGGCCAGGCCCATGCCGCCCTTGTGCATGAGGGCGCCGTGGCTCCAGCGAAAGATGGGTTCCGCCATCGGGCTGAGCAGGTTCATCCAGCGCTCGGTGGTACGCACCCGCCAGTCGAAGCACAATGTGGTCAGTCCTGCTTCTTGGCTGAAGTGCCAGCAGCCGATTCCTTCGAGGTCCCCTTCAACCCGCCCCTCCAGCAGGCGCAGGCGCTCCACCCGGGTCACCCGTGAGACAAATTCCAAACGGTAAGGCAGCGCGCTTTTCCAGACATAGCGCTGCCGCGCCCCCAGACCGTCGGCATTTCCGCGATCCAGGGTCTCGACGCACTGAACACCTTGCCACCAGGTCGGCCAAGCTTCGGCGTTATAGATCGCATCCCACACGGATTCGAGGGGGGCTTCGAGCTGCCATCGCGTGACCAGGTGGTAGTGATAACAATCCCGTCCGGCCATGCTCAATCCGCCCGTTCAAGGGGTGAAAAAGTCCTCGGCGAATCGGACGCCGATCGCCACGTCGGTCAGGTCAACGGTCTCCATCAGCTTGTTCTCTACGTCAAAGCTCTTGACCCTTAGCGGGAACAAACTGTCTTGTGCCAACCAGACTTGAAAACGATGAACGCCGGCAACGCTGACGGCGACTGCGCCGACAATCTCGATGCCAACTGCAGGATGCCCAGACACGACGGCAGCGCCCAGGGCGACCACGTTGCCACGTGCACGCAGCGCGACGAGATTATCCAGCAAGACCCCCACATCGGAGCGATCGACCCGGTGGCCGCGGGGGCTAAGCACCAAAGGATTGTCCGGGGCCAGGGGGAGCGCTAAGGGATTATTCAGGCCGAATGGCCAGAGGCGAATACGACGCGCCTCGGGATCGTAGATCAGTACGGCGCCTCTGTGGGGCTCAGCGAACTCCATCCTGACCCACCCGGGCTTTCGGAAGAAATAACGTATGACCTGCCGCTCGCCGTTAGCCGCCATCGAGCGCACAGTGGCTTGATAGGTGCTCAGTTCCTGGAAGCGAATGACCGCGTCGGCAAGTGGGTCAGCCATGGCTTCACCGATAAGTAGCGCAATGAGCAGAGCACGCCATCGCACTGGCTACTCCTTGACCTCAAGCACGCCGGCCATACCGCGCTCGCGATGACTCTTGAAGAACAGCAGCCGATTGGGGCACTGGAACAGGTATTTCCCTGCCGGCAATTCAAAGCGCAGAACTTTCGTCGTCTCATTGATCGGCACATCCGCCAGAGATCTTCCGTCGACGGTTTCCAAGACGAACCGGTGCGGGATTATGCCGGCCTCCACGCGCACGGCCAGCTCTAAGGGGCGGCCCGCTTTGACAACGACATGGTCAGGCTGGAAGAAATAGCTGCCACCGACGATAGCCACCCGTTGCAGGTCATCTGCAGCTGCACGCGCAGGCGAGACGCTGTCGGTCGCCCCGGTAGCCACCGCGGCAGGCGAAAGCAAGGCGACGACAATGACACCCTGAAGTAACTTGGCGGGTATTCTTGCGACCCGCTGGTCGTGCACGCGAAAAGATATGACGGAGAGGACACGGAGCCAGCGTCCTGAAGCCTGAGCCAGGGCCGCACTATCGGTCTCTGCGCAACGGAACACTGGTCGCGACATTGGCTGCAGAGCCTCCGGGACAATGTTGTTGCTGTGCCGATCTTCCGCTGAGTCCTGAACTCATCATGGAACATCGAGCACCCACTTAGAGTTTAGAGCAGTGCTGCCGCGGGGTGAGGGGGAGCAAAAATGGAAATCCCGGCCAACCTGATGGCTGGCCGGGCGTGCCGCTCGGACTCGAAGTTACTGGGCCGGGTAGTCGGCGATTACCTGGTCGGTACCCGCCTGGGTCAATCCGATGACCTGATAGGCGTCTTGTTTCCCGCCCACTTCCATGCCGGGAGAACCTGCCGGCATCCCCGGGACGGCAATGCCTCGCAGATCAGAGCGCTTGCTGAGCTCGACGACTTGCGCAGCCGGGACATGACCCTCGATGAATTTGCCGTCAATCACCGCGGTATGGCAGGACGCCAACCGTGGAGCGACGCCGAGGCGCTGCTTGACTGAGGCCATATCCGACTCGACATGATCGATCACCTTGAAACCATTGGCTTCCAGGTGCTCCACCCATTTTTTGCAGCAGCCGCAACTGGCGCTACGGTGGACATCAACTGTTAGGGATTCCGCAGCCTGGGCGGCAGAAACCATGAACAGCGAAGCGAGTGCGACAAGTCGCAAAGCTCGATGAGACTTAGCTTTCATGGACGTGCTCTTTGCCATCGGCATGGGTGTGGGTTTTCGGCGCCGGTGCTGCTTCGTCTTGCGCCTGCTCCATCTCGTGATGGTTAGCCTCGCCTTCTGCGCCGCCATGGTGACCGGTACCACCCTGGGCGGCCGGTTCAGCCGCATGATGGTCCGCTTGCTGGCTGGCCGACTCACCGGCGTGGTGATCTTCAGCAGCCTGTCCGGCGCCATGGTGATCATCGCCTGCCTGGCTCGCCGCCTCACCGCCATGGTGATCTTCGCCCGCGGACACATTGTCGCCGTGCTGGCCTTCGTGGTTGTGCATCTGGGTTTCACCGCCGCCGTGCTGGTGGCCGCTGCTGCTGGCCACTAGCGTGCGGTACTGCTCTGCGTCCAGGGAAGGAAGCTGCTGCAGGAACGCCACCATGCCCCAGATGTACTGATCACCCATGCTCTTGCCCCAGGCCGGCATGCCCGTGGCCTTGATGCCATGCTTGATGATCCAGAAGGCGTTGGCCGGATTGCCATCCACGCCCACCTTGGTCAGGTTAGGCGGTGCTGGATAGAGACTCTGGCTCAACTCGGTCTGAGCCACGCCGGGAGCGAGGTGGCAACCAATACACATGGAGTTGTAGTTACCAGCGCCGGCGCGAATCAGCGCCTCATCATTCAGGTTCGGCACTTCGAGATCTCGTGCACGCACCGCGATCGAACGCTCCCGGACCATCGTCAGGAAGGCGTGAACTGGGGCTAGGTGGGGATCGTCAGCGCCTACGTTGACGACACCAAAATAGGCGACGCCCATGATTCCAACAAAACCCACAGTGCTCGCAATGGCTAACGTCTTAATTGTTCTTTTCATGTCAGACTCTCAAAACCACATCCGGATACCTGCAACAAAGCGTGCCTCGTCTACGTCCTCACCGTCGTCGCGCAGCATGTCGGCGGTGTTGCCGTAGGAGCGGCTCCAGGTGACACCGATGTACGGGGCAAACTCGCGGAGGATTTCGTAGCGCAGGCGCAGACCGACTTCCGTGTTGGCCAGTCCCGAACCAACGCCACGCTCGTGATCGTTCTTGCCGTAGAAATTCATTTCTGCGGTCGGCTGTAGGATCAGCCGATTGGTGAGCAGAATGTCGTAGTCGCCTTCCAACCGCGCAGCGGTCTGGCCATTTTCGCCAACGAAAGCGGTAGCTTCGGCCTCGAACGCGTAGAGCGCCATACCTTGGAGACCGAAGGCACCCCAGGTTTGTGGCGACCCGGGTTTGAAGTCCTGGCGAACACCGGTGACGACATCCCACCAAGGGCCGATGGAGTGCCCCCAGAGCGCCTGAACTTCGGCCTCTTCGGTCACCCCGTTAGTACGCTCACCTTCCGACCGCAGCCAGAGGCGGTCGACGTCGCCACCAATCCAGCCAGAAGCATCCCAACTGAGCACGCTGCCCTCGTCGGCGTCCTGATACTCCAGTTGGTCGAGCAGGAAGAAGGTGTTGACCTTGCTGTCATGAATGCCGTGTCCCGGCAGCGGGGGGAAGGCCGCTTCGCGATCGGCATCGGTCAGAACCGGAATAGGCGTCCGACTGGTCGTGGTGGGGGCCGTCTCCGCCGAACCTTGGTCCATCTTGCCGTGATCCATGCCCTGCATCTGGTCATGGTTCATTTTACTGTGATCCATGCCCTGCATCTGGTCATGGTTCATCTTGCTGTGGTCCATGCCCTGCATCTGGCCATGGTCCATCTTGCTGTGGTCCATTTCCTCAGCAGCAGTTGCCAGGCCTGCGCTCAGGGCGCTGAGCGAGACAACCAACGCCAGAGCGGATGGAGCTGAAATCCTAGTGATCATGGTCCTGGCTCGCTTTAGCCTTGTCCGTGTTGTGCTCGTGCTTCATCGAGCCGTGATCGTTCATCTTGCTGTGGTCCATACCGTCATGGTCCATCGACTTCATCTTGCTGTGATCCATCTGCCCGTGGTTCATCTGGCTATGGTCCATTTGCTGCGCGTCAGCCACCTGGCCCTTCTGGTGGTCGGCGTGAGTCTTCTCACCTGCCATCGCGGCGGGTACCAGCAGGGCTGCCATCAAGGTTACGGACAGAACACTGCCACCGAAGGTTTTGCGCTTCATGAATTTGCTCATTGAAAGTCTCCTTTACTCGTCCACACGGACTTCACGGAACATGCCCATTTCCATGTGGAACAACAGGTGGCAGTGATAGGCCCAACGACCCAAGGCGTCCGCTGTAACGCGGTAGCTGCGCTTCGAGCCGGGCGGCATGTCGATGGTGTGCTTGCGCACTATGAAATTGCCGTTCTCATCCTCCAGGTCGCTCCACATGCCGTGAAGGTGGATGGGGTGAGTCATCATGGTGTCGTTGACCAGGGTGATGCGGACGCGCTCGCCATACTTGAGGCGCAGCGGTTCAGCATCGGAGAATTTGATGCCGTCGAACGACCAGGAGAATTTCTCCATGTGGCCGGTCAGGTGCAGTTCAATGGTGCGGCTGGGCTCTCGGCCATCCGGATCGATGAAGGTGCTGCGGAGATCGGAGTAAGTCAGCACACGACGGCCGTTGCCGCGCAAGCCAATCCCCGGATCATCCAACTTGTGGGTTGGGGTCATGGTCTGCATGTCGACCAACGGGTTGTCGGTTTCGGATGCCGGGTGGGCCTGCATCTGGCCACCCATGCCAGCCATCTTGCTGTGGTCCATACCGGCCATATCGCCCTGCATGGCGCTGTGGTCCATCCCAGCCATATTGCTGTGGTCCATACCGGCCATGCTGCCGTGATCCATACCACCCATGCTGCCATGGTCCATGCCCATGTCGCCCATGGCGATTAACGGGCGGGGATCAATCTCAGGCACGGGGGCACTCAGCCCGTCACGCACAGCCAGGGTCCCACGGGCGTAGCCGGTACGGTCCATGGACTGGGCGAAGATGGTGTAGGCCTGCTCGTTGGAGGGCTCGACGATAACGTCGTAGGTTTCCGCCACCGCAATGCGGAACTCATCGACGCTGACCGGCTTGACGTGCTGGCCGTCGGCGGCCACCACGGTCATTTTCAGCCCCGGAATGCGCACGTCGAAGTAGCTCATGCCTGAGCCGTTGATGAAGCGCAGACGAATCTTTTCGCCCGATTTGAACAGGCCGGTCCAGTTGCCATCCGGCGCCTGGCCGTTCATGAGATAGGTATAGGTGTAGCCGCTGACGTCGGCGAGATCGGTGGGGCTCATCTTCATCTCGGCCCACATCTTCCGGTCCGCCACGGTGGCGGCCCAACCTTTCTCGCTCACATCGTTGATGAAGTCACCAACGGTGCGCTTGTGGAAGTTGTAGTAGTCCGACTGTTTCTTCAGCTTGGCCATGACGCGAGCCGGGTTCTCGTCGGTCCAGTCACTCAGCATCACCACGTAGTCGCGGTCGTACTGGAACGACTCGGGTTCCTTCGGTTCGATCACGATGGGGCCGTAGACGCCGACCTGTTCCTGCAACCCGGAGTGGCTGTGGTACCAGTAGGTGCCGTTCTGGTGGACCTTGAACTTGTACTCATACATCCCGTCCGGGGCGATGCCGTGGAAGCTCAAGCCCGGCACGCCGTCCATGTTGGCCGGCAGGATGATGCCGTGCCAGTGAATGGAGGTGTCTTCGCTCAGGCGGTTGCGCACGCGCAGGGTGACCGTATCCCCCTCGCGCCAACGCAGAATCGGCCCAGGAATGGTGCCATTGATCGTCATGGCCGTACGCGCGGAGCCCGTGATGTTCACTGGGGTTTCACCAATGAACAGGTCGAATTCCGTACCGCTCAGCACAGTGGGCTGACCAGGGCTGGTCACCGCCCAGACAGGAGTGCGCCAAAGACCCAGTCCGCCCAGAATGCCGCCGGCGGCCAGGCCCTTGACGAAGGTTCGCCTTGAGGTTTTGCAATGCATGCCGTGTATGTCCAATCAGTCAATGGAGCCAGCGCGGAACAGCCAGCGTGATCAGGCAGCCGCACCAGGTGATTCCTACCCTCTAGTTGGCATGCCCGCGGTCGCCATCCTTGATGCACGCGCCCGCGAGCGTAGAAGCTGCCACATCCCAACCTTTCAGATGATTACATTTCTGTAAGGTTGGCCAACGCGCTCCCGACTCAGCAGTTGGCATGCTCAGCCGATTTGGCCTTTTCAGCGACCGACGACTCGGCCTTCTGCTGCTCCAGGCGGTAGGCTTCCATCGACGCCTGGGCGAGCTTGTCAGCCCGCGCCATGGTCCGATCACCGCCACCAGCGGCCATGGTGAAGGACGAGGCAGTCAAGGCAGCAACAATAAACAGGGCTTTCATGGATTTCATATGGTTTTCCTCAAATATGGACGGGGTAGCCCTGCATGTGCGGGCTGAGTGTCAGACTCGAAGTCACCTTAACCGCCCTGTGCTGTCAGCAACCTGAGCTGAACATTACAGTTCTGTAAGGTTGGCATTTCCTTCTTGTAGAGCCTCCCGCTTGCTCTGTAGTGTCCAGGGCATGCCGGGTAGAGACAGTCCTCAGCGCGCTCTGGCCGGCTGCCAGGCCCTCCAGTTGTCGCGTGCTGCGCCAGCAACGAAAGCCCGGCCGGACTCTGACCATCACCATGAGAGATAGCCTTATGTCGACCAAAACTACCGCCGCGACCGGTGCCGCGCTGGCCCTCGTTGCTGCAAGCCTGTTCGCAGCCCTGCCTGCACAAGCCGCTCAAGATGCCAAAACCGCTGACGTGAAGTGCTTCGGGGTGAATGCCTGCAAAGGCCAGAACGATTGCATGACC
The DNA here is from genome assembly GCF_005502555.1 of Pseudomonas sp. D(2018). Taxonomy (NCBI): domain Bacteria; kingdom Pseudomonadati; phylum Pseudomonadota; class Gammaproteobacteria; order Pseudomonadales; family Pseudomonadaceae; genus Pseudomonas; species Pseudomonas sp. D(2018). The sequence goes on along the minus strand of NZ_SCOK01000045.1, from coordinate 22,005 downwards.
GCCAAGAACGCCTGCCAGGGGCAAGGCGCCTGCAAAGGCCAGGGTTTCAAGTTGATGCCCAAGGCCAAATGCGATGAAGCTGGTGGCCGGACCAGCGAGTGATGTCTTGCCGTGGGGAGTGCTCGTCACTCCCCCTTGGGAGTCCTGAATGAACGAGCGCAGCACTCTTGGGTTTGGGCTGGGCCTCCGTAGCGAGTACTACCACCAGATACTGGAGCAAGACCCCGCCATCGACTGGTTCGAGATCATCTCGGAAAACTACCTGGTCGGCGGCGGCAAGGCGCTCTACTTCCTGGACGCCATCAAGGAGCGCTACCCACTGGTCATGCACGGCGTTTCGCTGTCGATTGGCGGTCCCCACGCCATTGATCACGATTACCTGCGCCAACTGAAACTGCTCGCCGAGCGGGTAAACCCCCTCTGGATCTCTGATCACCTGTGCTGGAGTCGTGGCAACGCGCATCACCTACACGACCTGCTGCCGCTACCTTTCACTCGGGAAAGTCTGCTGCACGTCGCAGCTCGGATTCGCCTGGTGCAGGACATTATCGAGCGACCTCTCGTGCTGGAGAACGTATCGGCCTATGCGCAGTGGAACGAGTCAACGATGAGCGAAGCGACTTTCCTCCACGAACTGAGTGAGCTGACGGGCTGCGAGCTGCTCCTGGACGTCAACAATGTCTACGTGAGCGCCCGCAACCAGGGGTTTGACGCCTGGCAGTTCATCCAGAAACTGCCCCCGGAACGCATTCGTCAGATCCATCTGGCCGGTCACCGTGACTACGGCCACTACCTGATCGATACCCACGACCAACCGATCGCCGATCCGGTGTGGGACCTTTATGCGCGGACGATCGAGCACTTAGGCCCCCGGGCGACCTTGATTGAACGCGATGATGTCTTCCCCCCGCTGAACGATCTGCTGGACGAGTTGGAGAAAGCCCGGGCGGTCGCGGCCAGACGGTTGGAGGCTGCCGCATGCACCTGATTACCTTGCAACAGGCGTTCGAACGCTACCTACTGGACGGCGACAGCGCTGCGCCCGCTGAGCTGCTGCAACAGCTGCGCGGGAGCGAGGCGCTCTCGGCAGAAGATGGTCTGCGGGTCTATCACCATGCCTACCGGGCTCGGCTGCTGTCCGCACTTCGCGAAGACTTTCCCGCCATCCACTACTGGCTGGGCACCGAGGCCTTCGAACAACTGGCCCACGCCTACATTGACGCCTGGCCGCCACGGCATTTCAGCTTGCGCTGGCTGGGTGAGCAGTTTCCCGGGTTCATCAGCGATTTCCTCGCCGAACCCCAGGCATCGCAGCTACGAGAGCTGGCCGAGCTGGAATGGGCCTTCACGCTGGCCTTCGATGCGGTTGACGAAATGCCTTTATCGCTGCAGGACATGGCCACCTTCGGGCCGGAGGACTGGACCGGCCTGACGGTGCGGCTACACCCCAGCGTCTGCTGGCTCAATTTGAGTTCAAATGCGCTGGAGATCTGGAAAGCGGCCAAGGCCGAAACCGCTATTCCCGAATGCCAGAAGTTGGAACAAACGCTGACTTGCCTGGTCTGGCGACACGGACTGACCTGCCAATTCCGGACGCTCGACCCGCTGGAGGCCGCAGCGCTGCAGTTGATGGTGCGGGACCAGCTGTCGTTTGCCGATCTGTGCATCGCGCTGTTCGAAACGACCGGGGAACAGGCTCCCATGCAGGCCGCCACCTGGCTCAAGCAGTGGATTTCCGAAGAGCTGCTGATCAGGACAGGTGCTGCAGCGCAACCCGAATGAGTTGCAGAGCCGCCAGGTGTCCGGGATAAAACAGGTACCCCCAGCGCCGAACTGGCCAAATGGCGGGGGCAAATGCCTGACGAAGCAGCCAGAGTCCCGCCATCGGCGTAGCAAACGCGGTGATGAGGGGTGCCAACGTCTCTACCGTCAGTCCGCTATCAGCGAGCCATCGAGTACGGCTATTGGCCAACGCGGCCGTGGCCGCCGGGAGCAACCACCACCCCCAGAACCGCTGAAGGCTGAGAAGAATGGCGGCCGGCAATAGCACCCCGAATGCGCCATACATCAAACGTGAGTGCAGTGCGGTGGCGATCAGCAGCGTCGCCAGGGCCAGCCACGAGCTCGTGCGGTCGCGGTGGTGGATACCCCAAGCCACGAGCATCCCCAGCATCAGGGTTGGCATCACATTGAGCGTGCTGCTCAACGGCGAAAGCAACCGATAGGGCAACTCGGAGATCACGGAGAAGGCGATCAGCCAGCCCAGATAATGTACGTTGCTATCGGTGAACAGATCACCGGGACGGGAGCGAGCGACGTTGGTGGCGATTCCCAGGCAGAACAGCGGAAAGGCCATCCGGCCAACGACGAACAGCCAGTGCGCGTCTGGCCACAGATAGCGGAGGTGATCCATCAGCATGGTCGCCATGGCGACCCACTTGATGAGATCCAGGCTGGCATTGCGCCTTGAGGCTACTGGCAGCTGCATCAGCGCAGTCATCCGGCCTGCGGGCCCAGGGCGACTGTCCCAGCCTTAAGCGTGAGAGTCACTGTCAGTACCGGCCCCTTTCGGGGCCGACCTGAAGCCAGGGCCACTAGGCTCTGACCCGGGTGGGATAACCCAATGCCTGTACCAGCTCACTCACGCGCTCGGCTGCGACGACACTTTCAACACTCACCTTACCGGCAGCGCGATCGACCGTGACCGTGGCCTCCGAATCTGCTGCCTGGATGGCCTTGGTGATCTTGCTGGCACAACTGCCACAGCCCATACCGGAAACTTCCAAGACGAACATAGCGAGCCTCTCATGCTGGAACGGCATCTCTTGCCGCACATGCAGCTTCGACCTTGACACGATGGCAAGGTCAAGCCCGCAAAGCACTTATCTCGGCCCCATGATGTCTACCAGACCCTGCGCTGGCGGCAGTCCCTGCTGCATCTTCAGGCGACCGCCGTCATCCCGATAGAAGATCGCTGGCGTGGCAACCGCCCCAAGCTCGCTCATTAGCGCCAGGTTGGCGTCGAGCTTTTTTTGGACGTCCGCGGGCATGTTTTGCAGCGCGCTGAGCTTGCTGGCGTTGCCGGCGGCTTCATGCTCTTTCAGGGCGACTTCCGGCTGCTTGGCTGTCAACAGGGCGGCGGCTTTGCCCACGCTATCGGGACTGAGCAACCCAACCATGATGTGACGCAGCTGGACCTTGCCGGACTCAACCCAAGGCCGCGCCTGGTGCCAGAACTGGTTGCAGTAGGGGCAGTTCGGATCATCGAACATGTAGACGATGCGTGGGGCATCCTTGCGCCCATCGGCGATCCAGGTGCTGCCTTCCAGGCGCGCCCACATCTCCTTGGCCATCGGCTCATAAACCAGTCGGTTCAGTGGCGCGCTCGTCAGGTCTTCGCCTTGGGCGTCGAACAGGGTCCCGACCAGGACGTGCTGGCCATCGGCCGTGAGGTAAAGAGCCAGCCCTTGGCCGTTATAGCGCGCGGCATAGCCACGCAGGCCGCCAGGCGCAGTGAACTCGCCCACGATGGTGGCGCCGCGAGCCTCAATCGCCTTGATGGGCGCTGGCAATTCCTCGGCCTGCGTAACCGGGACGAGCAGTGAGCTGACTAGGGTGAACAACAGGAGGAGGTGCTTGTGGCGCATCATGGCTAAGGCCTCTCTCGCGTAATCGCTAGGGCCCCCGCGAGTATCACGGGGGTTATCTCACCGATCAGGTACGACCTGGCGACTGGTAACACCACGTATCTTCGCGCTGCTTGCCTTACCTTGGTAGCTGGACGATTTAGCCTATATCCGTACGCCGCAGGCGCAGCGCGTTAAAGACCACTGAGGCGGAGCTGACGCTCATGGCCAGTGCGGCAATCATCGGCGACAGCAGATGCCCCGTCAGCGGATAGAGCAAACCAGCCGCCAACGGTATGCCCATCGCGTTGTAGAGGAAGGCAAAACCCAGGTTCTGGCGCATGTTCTTCACGGTGGCCACGGAAAGTTTCCGAGCGCGCAGGATGCCCATCAGGTCGCCCTTCACCAGGGTCACTTGGGCACTGCTCATCGCCACGTCGGTGCCGGTTCCCATGGCGATCCCGACATCGGCACGCGCCAGTGCGGGGGCGTCGTTGATCCCATCGCCCGCCATCGCGACTCGCCGGCCGTATCCCTGCAGGTCGGCCACCAGCTTCTCCTTGTCCTGTGGCTTCACTTCGCCGTGGACTTCCTCGATACCCAGCTGCTTCGCGACCGCGCGCGCCGTGGTAACGCCATCACCGGTGGCCATGATGACCTTTACATCTTCGCCCTGAAGCTTGGTCACTGCCTCCTTGGAGCTCGGTTTAATCGGGTCGGACACCGCCAGAATTCCGGCCAGCACACCATCAACAGCCAGATACATGATGCTCACGCCATCAAGACGGAGTAGCTCGGCCCGCTCTCTGAGCGGGGTGATATCCAACCCAGCTTCTTCCATCAAAGCGGTGTTGCCGAGCTCAAGATGTTTACCTTCCACCTGGCCACGAACGCCAATGCCTGAGCCGGACTCGAAGGCATCGGGCTTGGTCAGGACAATCCCGACTGCCCGCGCATGATCGACAATCGCGTGGGCCAATGGGTGCTCGCTGCCCTGGTCCAGGCTGGCCGCTAGGCGCAGGACCTCGGCCGGGGCGAAGCGATTGGTGCCCACAACGCTGTGAAACACGGGGCGCCCTTCGGTCAAGGTGCCAGTCTTGTCCACGATCAAGGTGTCGATCTTGCACAGATTTTCGATGGCGCTGGCGTCCCGGAACAGCACGCCGCTACCGGCAGCCTTGCCGGTCGCCACCATGATCGACATCGGCGTGGCGAGGCCCAGCGCGCACGGACAGGCGATGATCAGCACCGCGACCGCATTGATCAGGCCAAATACCCAGCCAGGCTCGGGCCCGAAAAGCCCCCAGCCGAAGAAGGTCAGGACCGCAATCAGGACCACCCCCACGACAAAGTAGCCGGCGACGGCATCGGCCATGCGCTGCATGGGCGCCTTCGAACGCTGGGCGCGTGCGACCATCTGCACAATCTGCGACAGCACCGTTTCTGCGCCGACTTTCTGTGCTTCCATCACCAGGCTGCCATGGGTGTTGAGCGTGGCCCCGATGAGGGGCTCACCGGCCTTTTTCATCACCGGTACGGGCTCGCCGGTCAGCATGGATTCATCGACGGCGCTTTCGCCCTCCAGCACGATCCCGTCGACTGGGACCTTCTCACCTGGGCGGACCCGCAGTTGGTCCCCCGTATTAACGTGGGTCAGGGGGATGTCTTCCTCTTCGCCATCGGCCTTGATGCGGCGAGCGGTCTTGGGGGCAAGGCCTAACAGTGACTTGATGGCTGCGGAGGTTTGCGAGCGCGCCTTAAGCTCAAGCATTTGTCCCAACAGCGTCAGCGAAATGATGACCGCGGCCGCTTCAAAGTAAACGCCGATGCGGCCGTCCTGCATGAAGGTCGCCGGAAAGGCTTGAGGGACCAAGGTCGCGGCCACGCTGTAGAGGTAGGCGGCTGCCGTCCCAAGCCCAATGAGCGTCCACATGTTGGGACTGCGGTGACGGATCGAGGCGACCCCACGAACGAAGAAGGGCCAGCCGGCCCACAGGGTCACCGGCGTCGCCAGCACGAGCTCCACCCAGTTCTGGGTAGCGCCATGGAGCAACTGCATCTGGTGCGCCGTCATGGCCAGCAACGTCACAATGACCGTCAGTGGCAGGGTCCACCAGAACCGTCGGGTGAAGTCCTTGAGCTCCGGATTTTCCTCCTCTTCCAGCTCCGGGATTACCGGCTCCAGGGTCATTCCGCAGATCGGACAACTGCCAGGGCCGGGTTGGCGGAACTGCGGGTGCATCGGACAGGTGTATTCGGCAACACCTGCACCCGCCGGTTTCGCGACGGCAGGCTGACCATGGTTGGCGTGCCCGTGACCCGCATGCGCATGGTTGCCGGTTGCGCCGGTGTATCGCGCAGGTTCCGCCTGGAACTTGCTCAGGCACTTCTCGCTGCAGAAGCGATAGGTTTGCCCCTGGTACTGCTCGCTAAAACGACTGTCCGGCGGCACCGCCATGCCGCACACCGGATCGTGCTGACGTCCATCCGGTTGCTCATGCTGGGGTGAGTGGTCATTGTCGTGCTGGCACGAGGCGGTGGGCATGGACTAGTTCCCTCTGTTGTCCGTCTTGGTCGAGTCTTCGCGGCTCTGGTGAGAATGCCCGCCATGGTTATGCCCGAAGAGGTGCATCAGCGGGCAGAGCAGCAGGATCAAGTAGGGTAAAGCGAGGGACAGGTGGCCATAGTGTTCCCGTGCCACATAGAACAGGCCGATCACAACCAGCATGATCAGCGCGACTCCCCCTTTACTCCGCCAGAAGGGCGTGGCCGGTTCGGTGCCATGGCGATGGGTTTCCGTCATGATTCAACTCCTGAGCTGAGATGGAGATGTCGTCCGCTGCCGCGTACCTCAGCCTAGACGACACCCCGTGTTCACCAGTTGACGCCAATCAATGCCGCTCACTTCACGTTGACCGAACCGACCATGCCGAGCTGGTAGTGGCCGGGCACGTTGCAGGCAAACTGCAACCCAGTAGTTTTATTGAACGTCCAGATCAGCTCCTTAGTGGCCCCAGGTTCGACCAGCATGCTGTTGGGGTCATTGTGTTCCATGCCGACCATTTTCATGCCCCCCATCGTATGGTCCATGGCGCGCATGTCTTGATTGCGTCCCGTCGGGGTGAGCGTGCCGTTCTGGAACATGGCGGCCATTTCCTTCTGGTGAGCAGCATGGGCGGCCGCTTTGCCCAGGTTGAACTCGTGTAACATCGCGCCGTCGTTCTTCAGCACGAAGCGGATGGTTTCGCCGTCTTTGACATCGATGCTTTCCGGGGCGAAGTAGACATCGCCCATTATTACCTCGATGGTGCGGTCAACTTCTGCCAAGGTGCCGGGGCGCCCGACTTCATCCTTCGCGTGGCCCGCATCGGCCTGAGCGATTGCACCGGTAAGCAGGGAGGCAATGGCAATCAGGGAAGAAGCAAGCTTGCCGTTATTCATGGTGAACCTCGCAAGATGGTGTGGTTTGAAACGCCTCTGATGCTAGCCAGGCGGAGCTGCCGGCAGACTTACGCGAAAACTACAGATCTGTAAGGTTCGGCGAGGCCTCATGCCCCCGGTAAGGGGCGCCGGGGGCATGGGTCGTCGATTCAACGCATCACAAAGTCGCCCACCATTCCGGCTTGGTAGTGCCCCGGCAGGGTGCAGGCGAAGTTCAGGTTGGTGGCATCGGTGAAGGTCCAGACGAATTCCTTGGTTGTCCCGGGCGCAACCAGCACGGCGTTCGGATCGTCGTGCTTCGCCTCTACAACTTCCGGATATCCAGGTGGGCTGGAGTCGCCAGGGCCGGTATTACGCTCACGCCAAACGATGGATTTCGCCTTGCCCGTCGGTGTCAGGGTGCCGTCCTTCATCAGGGCGGCCATCTCGCGTTGATGTTCGAGCTGGGATGCGCGTTGGCCGATATTGAACTCGTGCATCAATGCGCCCTCGTTCTTCAGCACAAAGCGGACGGTCTCGCCCGGTTTCACATCGATCGACTTAGTGCCGTAACTGATGTCATCCAGCTGGACAAAGACGGTGCGGGTGGTGGGCGTGGGCGGGGATTGCCGAGCTGCGCTGGAATCAGTGCCAGTCGAGTCGGCAAAGACGGGAGGCGTGCTGGCCAACAACAGCGCTGCGATCAGCGTTTTGGGACGGTTGCTATTCATGATGAGACCTCGCTGGGATGGTTGAAAATCTCATGCTATTGCCCACTTCCTGTCGGGCGGCTTACCCCCAAACTACAAATGCGTCAGCAATAAAAAGTGCGGCGCCAAAGAGGCGCCGCTAGGCCAAAGGAGCAATCACGAAAGGCCTGGAAGGTGGGGAATTTCTTTACGGATGGCATTCTTTGTCGGCCATCATCATTTTGTGCTCGCGCATCATCTGCCCCAGGACGTCGTCCACCAGCTTGTCGTGCTGCTCCATCCAGGCCAGGTGCTCCTCGGCCGTCATGCCCGGCTTCGGGTGCTCGTTGTGAAGCTGGGTCATGATGTCGTCCAGCATCTTCATGTGCTCTTTCATGTGCACATGACGCTCGCCTGCAGGCGCCTTTTCCGCCTGGATCAGCACGGCTTCGGCTTTATCACGCATCTGCTCGATGCGCTGGAAAGTGCGATCGCTCCCGCCTTCGGCCCAGACAGCCGACGACAGCAGGAGCGAACCAGCCAGCAACAGGGGTTTCAGTGATTTCATCGGGCAGTCTCCTTACAAGAGGCGGTGGCCGGCGCCGTTGCGTCATCTCAGCGAGTGCCGGGCGAGCGCTTACGGCGCGCTCTTGTTTGCAACCCTAGACAACGCTCCCTGACAGAGGCCTGAAGCCAGGATTACATTTTCGTAAGGTTGTGGTTGGGGACCATCTTTGCCTGCAAACTCTCGACACCTGCCTTTCTGGATATGCCGCGCATGAAACTCCTGGTCGCTGAAGACGAACCGAAAACCGGTACCTACCTGCAACAGGGCCTCAGCGAGGCTGGCTTCAATGTGGACCGGGTCATGACGGGCACCGATGCCCTTCAGCATGCGCTCAGCGAGTCCTATGACCTGTTGATCCTGGACGTGATGATGCCGGGGCTGGATGGGTGGGAAGTGCTGCGGATGGTTCGCGCCGCCGGGAAAGACGTTCCCGTGCTGTTCCTGACCGCCCGGGACGGCGTCGAAGACCGAGTGAAGGGGCTTGAACTGGGCGCCGATGACTATCTGATCAAGCCCTTCGCGTTTTCCGAGCTCCTGGCGCGGGTCAGGACCCTCCTGCGCCGCGGCAACAGCGCGCCAACTCAGGCGATCTTGCGGATTGCGGACCTTGAAGTGGACCTGCTGAAGCGCCGCGCCACGCGCGGTGGAAAGCGTATTGAGCTGACGGCCAAGGAGTTCTCCCTGCTCGAACTGCTGATGCGCCGACGTGGCGAAGTGCTGCCGAAATCGCTGATCGCGTCACAGGTCTGGGACATGAACTTCGACAGCGATACCAATGTGATCGAGGTGGCTGTCCGCCGTCTGCGAGCGAAGATCGATGATGACTTCGCGGTGAAGCTGATCCATACCGCCCGCGGCATGGGTTACATGCTTGATGGGCCGGAGCCGGAATGAGGCACCTTTCACTGACCGCGCGCATGAGCCTGATGTTCATGCTCGCCGTCACCGCCGTGCTGACTGTGGCCGGGCTGAGCTTCAACCACCTGAGCCAGCGCCATTTCAAGTCGCTGGATCGCCAGGTCCTGGTGGAAAAACTGGAGTCGGCACAAAGCATCCTGCAGGGGCTTCCCAGTGTGACCAACTTTGCCGAGTTGAAGCCCCAGCTAAGCGCGCTGCTGGGCGCCCACCGGGATCTTGCGGCCATTATTCTGGACAGCGATGGCCAGGTGCTGTTCGCGGAACCGGCTATGGTGAATGTTCCCCAAGGGCTCCGCGTCAGGTCAGCCCCCACCATGTGGGAGTGGGAAGATCAGGAGTTTATGTACCGCGGCTTGACAGCCGAGCTCAACGTCCCGGGTCTGGCGGCCCCATTGACCCTGTTGTTAGTGTTGGACGTGACCCACCACATGGCTTTTTTTGAGGCCTTGCAGCGCTGGTTCACCATTGGGCTGATCATCAGCGCCTTGGTCAGTGCGGGGCTGGGCTGGATCGTCGCACGCAGCGGGCTTCGCCCACTGAGACAAGTGACCCAGATGGCCGCCTCGATGTCGGCCAGATCCCTCAAGGAACGCATTCCGATGGAGCCTGTTCCGTTGGAGCTGCAGCAGTTGATGACGTCATTCAACGCGATGTTGGCTCGGCTGGATGAGGCCTTCGTAAGGCTCTCCAACTTTTCCGCCGATATCGCCCACGAGTTGCGGACCCCGGTGAGCAACCTGATGACTCATACGGAGGTCGTGCTGTCGCGAAAACGCGATCTAGAGGCGTATGAAGAAAACTTGTACTCGAACCTCGATGACCTCAAGCGCATGTCACGAATAATCGATGACATGCTGTTCCTGGCCAAGGCGGACAACGGTTTGATCGTGCCGCAGCGCGAACAGGTTGAGCTGGAAAAGATCGTCGGCAAGCTGTTCGAGTACTACCAGTTGATGGCGGATGACCGGGGGATATCGCTGAAGATTTCCGGATGGGGCAGTGTCCGCGGTGACGTGCTAATGCTGGATCGCGCCATCTCTAACTTACTTTCCAACGCCCTGCGCTACACCCCGCCCGGTAAAACCATCGCGGTGAAGATCACCCAGACCAGCGCATCGACCACCTTGAGCGTTGAGAATCCCGGCGAGACCATCCCGCCAGAGCATCTCAAGCGCCTCTTTGACCGGTTCTATCGGGCCGACCCCGCCCGTCGGGAGGGCAGTCCCAGCAATGCCGGTCTCGGGCTGGCGATCACCCGGTCAATTGTCGAAGCCCACCGCGGCAGGATCTGGTGTACCTCCGCACACGGCCGTACCGCCTTTCACATGGAGTTTCCCCGGTCAGAAGAAGCCAAGGAGCCCGCATGACCAAAGAGCAGCTGAGAGCGGAACTGGAGCAGCAAGCACGCAACTTCGTTGAGCGGGACGGTGGCGAGGTGGTGATGTATGCCGCCCAGCGCAAGCCCGATCGACAGCCCTGGCGAAAGAAGCCCAGCCTGCTCGATGAAGCGTTCCAGGCCGAAGTGCAAAAAATTACCAGCCAACGGGATGTGGAACCCTGAGGCGCCGCTGAATGAACGCAACGCAGGGTATCGGCTGGCGTGGCAAAGCCTGGATTTCACCCGGGCTGGGCGTGTTTCTGGGGCAGGCGGGTAGCCACGATTGGCATTGCCACATGGCCCATCAGATCACGATTGGTCTAACCGGCGAGTTGACCGTCGACACCCCGGAGACGAGCGTCAGCGCGCGTGCCATCTGCATCCGAGCCGGAGTAATGCATCGGATCGAGGCAGTGGCGGTCTTGTCGATCTACCTTGATGCGCTGTCCCTAGAGGCGCATGCCCTCCATGCCGGAGCCGACCTCGCGGCCATAGAGGTGCAGGATGTCGCCGCCTTGCAGGCCTTGCTGGAAACGCCGGACCTCACGACCCAAGACGTGCAGCAGAGGGTTCGCGACGTCCTCAACCTGACCGTCACATCGGAAATCGATCCGCGGTTGCAGACGGTCCTCGTGGCCTTGCGCGCGTCGACGCATGGCCGACAGTACCTGGCCAGGCTGGTCCACCTTTCACCGACCCGGTTTTCTCATTGGTTCGTTGAGCAGACCGGTTTGCCGCTGCGCAGTTACCGGAAATGGAGCCGCCTGGTCGCGGCGCTGCAACACATAGCGGCAGGACGCAGCCTGACCGATGCCGCCCATGCGGCCGGCTTCGCTGATGCCGCGCACTTCTCGCGGACCTTTCGCAATCTGTTTGGTCTCGATCCGACTTCGGCCCTGGGCCACGTCAGCCTGAGCAGCTGAAGTCAGCTTTTTCGTTCAAGCGTGCCCCCGGCCGAGCGGCGCAGAGTGATGATCACCGCAGGGAGGACGTTACGATGGGCAATTACTCCAGGTTCATGATCCGCTGGTTCAGCTATCCCGCCATCTTTGGCGGTACGGCGGCCGGAATGCTCTGGCTGCTTTACGAAGGTGTTCCATACTGGCCTGTCACCCCCATCATGGCCGCAGGGGCGATTCTGGTGATCGCGATGCTGGAACGTCTGCAGCCGTTCCGAGAGAGCTGGCTAGAGGATCATGAAGATACCCTGACCGATCTCCTGCATATGATCGTGAACTTGTCAGTCATCCAGTTCACCGCCACGGTACTGGCTCGACTGGGTGATTTGGTGCCTGACGCAGCCCGCGTCTTCCCAACGGACCTGCCGCTTTGGTGCCAAGTACTAATCGTTGCAGCGGTCCTGGATCTCAGTTTCTACGCCATGCATCGGCTCAGCCATCACGTGGCGTGGCTGTGGCGGCTGCATGCCCCCCACCACAGTGCCGAACGGCTCTACTGGATGAATGGCGAACGCCGCCATCCGCTGCATGCAGCGATCATGGCAGGGCCGGGCCTTCTCGTGCTGTTTGCGCTGGGAACACCGTCTGCCCCAGTGGCGACCTGGTTTGGCATCCTCACCGTGCAGCTGGCATTTCAGCACTCGAACCTCGATTACTCACTCGGTTGGCTGCGCAAGGTGATCGGCGTTGCGGAAACGCACCGCTGGCACCACAAGCGTGAATTCGAGGATGTCCAGGTCAATTTCGGCGAGTTCCTCCTAGTGTGGGATCACCTGCTCGGGACCTTCTATGACAGCGCAGGCAAGCTCGGCGACGCGCAGGTGGGGCTCCTGGAAAGGGGCTACCCAACGAGCTATGGCGCCCAGTTGGTCGCGCCGTTTAGAAGGAAGTCTAAGCTTGGCGAAACCTAAGTGGCCGTACAGCCACTTAGGTCCACTCGTCAGAAACTCCCCCATTGATCTACTGGCCAACCCCGTAGGTTATGAGGTCGTGGCGAATTTCATCGCACGCCTGACCGTCCTTGTAATCTGGTGCTGTCGGAAAACGAGTTGGAGAGGAACTGACACCATGAATTGGTTGGAGCACCGTGTACCTCCGCCCCTGGTCGCCACCGTGTTCGGGGTGCTGATGTGGTTGATTACACCTCAAGCGCCTGACATTGAAGCAACCGCCAACTGGCACCTAGCGGCCTCGGTTGCCGTGCTGCTGGTGGGGGCAGCGGTCTGCCTGGCTGGCGTGCTGTCCTTCCGTCGAGCCAGAACCACCGTCAACCCGCTGAGGCCGGAAACGGCCTCTGCCTTGGTTAGCTCGGGCATTTACCACCATACGCGAAACCCCATGTACCTTGGGTTCTCCATCGCCTTGGTAGCCTGGTCGATCTACCTCAGCTCACCCGTGGCGCTGCTGGGCGTGGCCGGGTTCATGCTCTACATGAATCGATTCCAAATCGGTCCGGAAGAGGAAGCATTGGCGAGCTTGTTCGGAGAGGACTTCGCCGCCTATCGCACGCGCGTACGTAGGTGGTTGTAGACGCCACGTGTTTGGCTAATTCTGATCGGGCACCGGAGGGAGCAAGTGCAAAAAAGACCGCCCGAAGGCGGTCTCTCAAGGAAAAATTACACGGAACAGTTTTGATCATAGCCCAGAATCAGCGATCACCGTCGCCTATGCGGCTGACTAGCTCCAGCTAGACGCTCTGGGGAGGGCCCAAGGAGCGCGGGCTATCCAGCTAGGGGCAGAACCGAGGACGCGATGAATGCCATTATTCTTCAGTCCGTGCTGACCTGTCCGCACTGCGGCTTCGCCAGGCAGGAAACGATGCCCACGGACGCCTGCCAGTTCAACTACGAGTGCAGCAACTGCAAAGCGCTGCTACGGCCTAATCCCGGTGACTGTTGTGTGTTCTGCTCATTTGGCTCAGTCAAGTGCCCGCCGATGCAGCAGCGACGTGAATACTGCGGGAAACCATCTCGCCGATGAGGCTGTCGAGTGCAGCCATGGCCGAGTACCCAAGTTGAACGGTACAGCACGAGTCCACAGCGACCGTTGATACTGCCTGGCTAGCTCTGCGTCGCTTGGGGCATGCTCACCACGCAGCGTCTTCCGTCATCTCAACATTATTTGTCATTCACCGTCTCGGCGTCTTCTTGGTGCTTTCGTTTGCGTGAATTGATCTTTGTCTGCGCCACCAAGCTGCTGTGCCGCAGGCGGTAGGACTCATTCCAAGCTTCGATGATGTGACGGTGGTGTGTAAGCCAATCCAGCAGGACTGCTGAATGGCAGATAACTTCCCGTCGTGCGCCGAAGTTAGGGAGAAGCTGGCAACTGCGTCAAAGTGCCGGCAGGCAGTTCAACGGCGGGCCTAGCGGCGAGGCCACCAAAGGAAATGGCGGGGTCGATGTAGCGCATCGCCGACTTGATGTCCTTCCAACCCACATAGGTCATCAGCGCCTTGAGGTCCCAGCCATTGGCCGTGGCCCAGGTGGCAAAGCCACGCCGCAGCGAATGGCTGGTGTACAGCTCAGCCGGGATGCCAGCGCGCTGGAGGATCTGGCGCAGCAGGTTGATTAGGCTGCCAGAATTCAAGGCTTCTTCATTCAAGTGGCCCCACCGATCCAGCCGGCGGAACACCGCCCCCCGGACAATTCCGGCCGCACTGATCCAGTCCAGGTAGGCCTGTACGGGGCAGAGGCGTTTCAACGCCGGGGCGTAGTGGGTGATGCCGAGGTTGTGCCGATCCCCCTTGCTCCAGGGCAGGAACAACGTCATGCCGGCACCGGCTGCGGCCTGGATGTGTTCGACCTGCAGCCGGCACAGTTCATCGCTACGAAAGCCCCGCCAGAAGCCGATCAGGAGTAGCGCGGCATCGCGCCGGCAGCGCAAGTAGCTGACCAATTCACCGGCTTGGTACGTACGAACCGCTTCCTGCTCCAGCCAGAGGATCGCCTGCTCCAGGTGCAGCAATTGCAGCGGCGCCGCTTGCTTGACCTGGACCGGGTGCAAGGTGCGGATGCCCTTGAGCACCTGGCGCACCATGGGTGTCTTGGTCGGGTCGGGAAAGCCCTGGCTGATATGCCACTGGGCCAGGGCGGCCAGGCGCTGTTTGAGCGTGCTGAGGCTTAGGGTGTCGGCGTAGTCCACCAGGTAGCGCACGATGGCGTCGCTGGTGGCGGGCAGGAAGCCGCCCCAAGTCACTTCGAAGTGCTCGATGGCCGATTGGTAGCTGCGGCGAGTGTTTTCCCGCGTACCGGCTTGCAGATAGCGCCCGACGTCCTTCATCGCCCTAGGTTGCCCTTTGTGTACTGGAAAACGGTTGTCAACCGACCGTTTTTGCCCATCCTATTGAATAAGCTTCCATTATTTTATCAGAAAAAATAGCCACAGCTTGGTCGGGTTTACCTCATAATTAGAATGTAAATACATGGTATGTAATCTAATACGAAATCGTAGGAGCAGCTATGGCCCGTGGCGGCATCAACAAAGCGCTGGTTCAGAAGGCCCGGCAGGCCATCCTGGCGCGGGGCGAGCATCCCAGCATTGACGCCGTCCGCGTTGAGTTGGGTAATACCGGCTCGAAAACTACCATCCACCGCTATCTGAAGGAGCTGGAGGCGGCGGACCAGGGGCGTGGAACGGCTCCCATACCGCTCACTGACCAGTTGTCCAACCTGGTGGCACACCTGGCCGAGCAACTGCGGGAGGAAGCGCAAGCGGGAGTGGCCCAGGAGCGCGAGCAACTGGCCCGCGAGCGCCGAGACCACCAGGACCGGCTACGCCAGGCCGAGGACCGCAGCCAGCACTTTGAAGCCCAGTGCGTCGGCCTGACCGAGCAGTTGCAGGCGGCGCAACAGGAGCTGCAGCAAGAACGGCAAGCCCGTCAGCAGGCCGAGGTCGAGAATGCCCGCTTGCTCCAGTCCAACCACGACCTGGATACACGGTTGCAGGATCGCGACGGGCACATTCGCTCGTTGGAAGAGAAACATCAGCACGCGCGCGATGCCTTAGAGCACTACCGCCAGGCCGCCAAGGAGCAGCGTGAGCAGGATCAGCGCCGACACGAGGCGCAAGTGCAGCAACTGCAATTGGAACTGCGGCAGCTGCAACAGACACTGATGATCAAGCAGGACGAACTGACCCAACTGAACCGCGATAACGCCCGCCTGCTGGCAGAGGCCCGTCAGCAGCAGAAAGACCTGCAATCCCGGCAGCGGAAACTGGAGCAGCACGAACAGGCCTTGGCGAACGGGCAACACACCTGGGCCCAGGCCGAGCAGGAGAACAGCGCCTTGCGGGAACGCTGCGACACGCTACAAGGTGAAGTTGCGCGCCTGGGCGAAGTCAGGGACATGCAGGGCCTACTGGTCCATAGCCTCCAGGAACGCTTGGCCGAGGCCCTTGCACAGTTGAAATACCTTAGCCACCCACCAGCGGAGGCCGGTAGCGTCCATCAAGCCTGACGCAATGCGCCGGCTCGGTGCGAAGGTGCTGCGGCGTGCGCATTCACTCGAATTGGAAATTATGGATTTTTACATAATTGCGCATAATTCGACTGAACCGGAATTTTCAACTAATCAGCACAGATTTGCTGCCTTTATCGAGCGCTAACTGGAGTCCCTAAGCAATTCGCGTTGCTGCCTGCTAGTGGATTCGAAAGCGCTGAGCAACCATCCCCAATGATCAGTACCTGCGGCACGATGGGAGCGGAGTGCTGGTACTGGGATGGCCGTCGCGAGGCGCGCATTGAAAGCTCCGTTGAGCGCCGAAAAAATCGTCGGCGGATGATTTCAAAACCGAAAGCCAAGGCTGATGGAAAACTCATATTTAACAATTAGTTACAGACCAAATGAATGAATTTTCCCCTTATCTCGGCATGACCCCGATACAGGGCGTCCAGCCGAAAGCGAACGCCACACCCAATACATACGCGGCCAGAGGTCCTCCACTGGACTTGAGCTGATGGACGTAACGCACGTCCATATTCAGCCAGCGTGGGTTGATCTGACCGGTGATGAACAGGCCGAAGGCAATCACGATCACGCCGCCCACCAGATTGGCTTCCTGCCGGTAAGCCAACAGCAATCGGCTGATAGCCGTAGCGCTGGCTCCCAGCGCGATGAAAACCGTGGCGAAGCCAAGCACGAAACTCAAGCTCATGCCCAGTACCACCAGTTGCTCGCGTCGGCCATCCAGCTCCTGCAGCTCGTCGACTGAGCGACCAGCGACATAGGACAGGTAACCGGGTACAAGCGGCAGCACACAGGGGGACAGGAAGGAGATCATGCCTGCCGCGAAGGCGCTGAGGATACCGATGCCACCCAGGCTCATGGCCGCCTATTGTCTCCCGTTCGACACAATCACTTCCCGCAGGTACGCGACGACCTCCGGGCTATCCCAGGTGGCCTCGCCGAGCTTGCGCCCCAGTTCTCGACCCTCGCGGTCCAGCAGCAGGATGGCTGGCAGGCCGAACGCTCCGAGTTGTGAAATCGCCGATGCATTCTCATCGATATAAATACCGAGGTGCCGGATGCCGACCTCGCGATAGAAGTCGCGCACGACCCGCAGCCCATCCAGGTCGATGGACAGCGCAACGACCTGAAAATCAGGGCTGCCAAGCTGCGCCTGCAGGCGATCCAGGGTCGGCATTTCCTGGCGGCAAGGGCCGCACCAGGTGGCCCAGAGGTTAAGCAGAACCACCTTGCCCCGGAAGTCGGCCAAGTTGCGTGGTTTCCCTTCACCATCGACGAAACTGACCGCCTCCACCGGTTTGGGCTCGGGCCAGATGAGCAACTCGGCTCGTGTGCGAAGTTCGGATGATGGTTCGGCGCCCATGACGGGTAATGCCGCTGGTATCAGGACAAGGCACAGGAGCAACCAGCAGGCCCGGCGGCATCCCAAGCGGTAGAAATACCTCCCGGCCAAGGCCGTGATGCAGTACATCGCAAACCTCTAGCTGCCATCGCTATGAATCGTCTGACCGGCGCCGGCTGGGCGCAATGCGCTTTCCCTGCGGCGAATTGCCTTTACAAGCGACTATAGCGCCACGGAAGGACTGAAGCTCGACCAGCTTCGCCGCTTGCCATCTCTTTAACCCCCCCCTTTAATCGGCTGCTCAGGCGAAGGAGACGGCTATGCCATTGTTGGACGAGATCATCGCGTGGACTAGCGGGCTGAGACCCTGGCAGCAAGAGGCGCTACGCCGAATCTTTGCGCAGCTTGAACTTTCTCGGGCTGACATCGACACCATCCTGCAAATGGTGCGGGAGCAGGAAGGAGATGGCATGGCCGTTGCTGGCAGCAGACCGTTCAGCCTGGATGACGTCCCGGGCGCTGGTAGTGGCGCCACCGTCAGATTGGTCGGTGTATCCGGGCTGGATCAGGTCAACGGCTTCCCTTCCGGTCGTGCCTTTGACGTGGCGCCGGACGGCATGACCATCCTTTTCGGCCACAATGGTGCCGGTAAATCCGGCTATGCCCGTGTCCTTAAGAATGCCTGTAAAGCCAGGCATCGCGTGGAGGTATTGCCGAACGCCTTTGAGGCAGCAACGCCACCCCGGCCGCCCTCCGCGGAATTCACCATCTTGGTGGATGGAACACCAGATAAGGTGCGTTGGGTCCAGAGCGGGCCGACCCATCCGCATTTGAGCTCGGTTTCGGTGTACGACGTGGCCTGTGCCCACGACTACATCGACGCGGAAGGCACTCCAGCATTTCAGCCTTACGGCTTGACCCATCTCACCCGTTTGGTCCTGCTTCAGCGCGATCTGCAAACCCGCATCGCGGCCGAACGCACGGCGCTGGTCCTGGATACTCGCCAGTTCGAGCCGTTGAAAGGTGACACCGAGGTCGGCCGTTATATCGCCAACCTGGGGGCAGGCTCGGACCGGGCAATACTTGCACGGTTGGGGGCGGTCAGTGACGAAGAACTCCGGCGGCTGGAGTTTCTGAAGCGAACGTTGCTGGAAACCGATCCTGCACCCCGGGCGTTGGCCTTGGAGCGCCTGGCTACACGCCTGGATCAAGCACAGGGGCGTGCGGCCGTTGTCCAGCGCTGGGTGAATGATAGAGCCATTGCGCGGGCGAAAGAACTGATTGAGGCTGAGAAGGCCACGCAACTCGCCATGCAACTGACGCAAGCGCGGCTCCACGGCTCGGACGTACAGGACGGCAGTGACACGCCAGCAACAGGCACGCTCGCCGCCACGTTGCTGGAGGGCACGGGCAACGCAGTGTGGCAAACAATGTATCGTGCCGCCGAAGCCTTTTCGCGGCAGACCGCCTATCCCGAGCACCCGTTCCCGCACCTTGAATCGGACGCGCACTGTGTGCTATGCCAGCAACCCTACTCAGCGAATGCGGCCGAGCGCATGCGCCGCTTTGCGGCCTTTGTGTCCGACAGCGCCACCGCGGACGCCCAGGCAGCCAAAGCTGCGCGCCTTGAGGCTCTCGGGAAGGTGCAGGCCGTCGACCTTAGCCTTCTGGACGCGCCAACGCTGGCTGAGGTGGCCGAGCGTCTGCCTGATCTGCACGCCGCCGTAACTACAGCAGAGTCCGTCTGGACCGTTCGGCACACCTGGGTCACCCAAGCACTGCAAGCTGGAAACTGGGCCCCCGAGTCAGCGCTGCTTCCGCCAGAGGCAAATCTGGTTAGCACGTTCGCGGACAGGGCCGCCTCACTGCGAGCCGACGCCAATACCCTGCGCACGTCCGCCGATCCCGCCGTACGTTTGGCCCTGACCCGGGAGCTGGCGGAGTTGGAGGCTCGACAACGTCTATCCGGCCAACTCACTGCAGTTGAGCGTTTTATCCAGGACAGCCAGGTGCATGACAAACTGAACCGCTGTCATGGCGCCCTCAACCCACAGGCGGTGTCGCGCAAACTGACGGCCCTGGCCGCCACGCATGTGACCGAGGCCTTGGCCGACACCATGAATGCCGAGTTGAAGGCCCTGGGCTATAAGCGCCGGGTACAGCCGGACCTGACCGGGCGTACGGATCTCGGCGTGACCAAGGTGACGCTGCGCCTGAAGGACATCACAGCAAAAGCCTCCAAAGTGCTGTCCGAAGGTGAACAGCGAGCCTTGGGGTTGGCCTTGTTCCTGGCCGAACTCGAATCACTACCGCACACGTCAACGGTGGTGTTTGACGATCCTTCCACGTCCTTGGACCATGTTTACCGCCGGGCCATCGCCCGACGATTGGTGGCTCTGTCCGGATCGCGTCAGGTACTGGTGCTGACACATGACGCCGTGTTCTTGACCGAACTCGCCATGGCGCTTCAGAGAGCGGAGAGGTCGGCCAACTACAAGACCATCAGTTGGGATGATTCGCCTGGGCTGGTGAGCGAGGGGCTGACCTGGACCACGATGGACACCAAGGCCCGCTTGAATGATCTGCGTGCGCGCACAAAAGCGCTGAACGCTGATACAAGTGAGTACCCGGCTGATGAGATCGAGCGCCAGATCTCAGCCGGCTACACCAGCCTGAGAGGGACGATCGAGCGAGCGATTCGTGAGGTTTTCCTGAACAACACAGTCCAGCCTTTCAGCGACGTCGTCAGCGTGGATTCGTTCGGCGTCGTGGTGGGGCACCCTCAGGACGAGTGGGAAGCGCTGCAGGCAGCCTATGCGCGGGCCTGCGAGGCGACCGAGGCCCACGACACCCCCGGGGAGCGCCAACTCCCGCTTCCACCGCGCGAGGACTTGCTCCGCGACATCGCCTTGGTGATGGACCTAGTTGATCGTGCGACGGCACGTCGTAAGGCCTACGAGACTCAGCGCGGTGAGCGAACGACTCAACGCAAGAAGGTTTTCGGCAGCTAGTCCTTCCGAGCTCAAGCCGATCGCTGTTCGGGATTCGGCTTGATCGAAGGCGTGGCTGGTCTACTGCTCGTGGTCGGGCGCAAGATTGACCAAGGGGGTAAGGCAGGCCTGCGCAGACCGAACCCATGCGGCCAGCTCCTCAAGGTCCAGTTGCACGGATTCAAGCCTAGGGCAGGGAGACGCATATAAATGCCGACCCGCAAAGTGATGGTTGGCTCCCTACGGCTATTCGCCCATGAGTCGGGTTCACGAGCAAAAACTCGTTCCCCGCTTTAGTCGCAGTCCTAGCTCACTGTCCCTCTTCATCAAACAGGTGGCGTACGTCATGCTCGCGGCGGAGTGTGGCCATTGCGTAATCGAAACAGACCTTGCACAGGCACAGACCTTCGCACTCGCCATCTCGCCACCGCGCCTCAAGCACACCATGTCCTGTTTCGACAGTGCCAGCACCACACACGTCGCACAGCACGGTCTTCTTAAGCTGAATAGCGCCGCCATGCGCGAGGTCGCCCTCCAGTTCCAGAACGTCGCCCACCTTCCATCCGGCGGCCTGCATTAGATCGTCCGGCAGCTCAAGGACCAGGTCGCCGCTGCCGTCAGCGGCGTCCTGGCAAGTTAATTTCCAACTCATAGGCCAAACCTCCTAGCGATCAGGTTAGCCGTTGGTGCTCACGCCTAACGGACAAAGCGCAATCGGCGCCGACCACGTTTTATCGCTGCCGGGTGCCTCACCAGCGCCGGTGGGCGTAGAATCCCTCAGCCGCCCTAGTGAAGCCTCTCCCAGCGCCCATACTGGTGACGAACCTAGGTCTGTGCCAGCCTCCGTTGGGCGGCTGGTTTTACCTCCGCCTCGCTTTGAGGCCTCAGGGTGGTCTGTCCCGCGGCCTTATGGGGGAGGGCAGAAGCCGGTAAAGCCCCAGGACTATAAAGATGAATGTAGTTCGCGAGTTATCTACCACTGCACTGGAAGCCTTGGCGCAGCGAGCGCTCCATCTACTCTCACCGTCTGGGCTTTCAACGGAGTCTTTCGCAGTACCTGGCACCAGTATGACGCTCAACGAATTGCTTTACGCCGCCCGGAGCGCACCACTTCTTCAGAAGCGTCCTCTGGTATGTCGCGCCCTAGGCATTTCTGAACGGACCTTGCGCCGCTGGCTGCACGAGCCGTCTGCACACTTGAAGCCCGCCAATGGGGAGCGGTTGCTCAGATTGATTGCCGTATCCGCCCACGCGGAAATTGTGTTTGGTTCCGGTGCTGCAGCAGAACGCTGGTTCACCGTTCCAGCTATGGGGCTAGACCGGCAGGTCCCCCTGGACATGATCAAAGAGTCCGCCGACTACGAGCAGTTGACTGCCTTTTTGGGGCGGCTCGAGTACGGCGTATACCAGTAAGGGCAGCAACTGACGCCGTCGCAGCGTATAGCAGCCAACGCAGGTGGTGCGCCTAACCTCCGCCTCGGAACTCGGTAATTGAGCCCGGCGAACAAAGCGCAGGGTAGGGGAGGTAGCCCCATTAGTGTACTGGTCTAATTCTCGTGGACACCTCGATAGGGGATGATCATCCCCAACGAGGACCCAGAAAGACATGACATCACGTACCCGTAGAAGCTTTGACACCGCCTTCAAGT
>NZ_SCOK01000044.1:0-44103 GCF_005502555.1 Pseudomonas sp. D(2018) | reverse complement strand
GGCGGAGCCAAACCCGGATGCAGGGGCAAGCCCTTTGGTTCCTTTCGGCGCTTGAGAAAGGGACTCGTCCGGGGGGACGAAACCAGAAACATCCGCAGAACTCGGCAAGCAGCCTGGCTCCGGACGTTCTAGCAACACTTAACGCAGACATAGCCAATTCATTAGCCAAGGGCAACGCAGTTGCCCCGGAGATTCAGCAGGGCAGGCCTCGGCCTGCTTGGCGATTGAAATCGCCCCTACAGAGGGCGTTGTGCGGTTATTTCACGATGGCCAGCTCGAACGAGCCCTGATCGCTGTGTTCGTGTACCTGCATGCCCGACTCGCTCAAGGCGAGGTCCTGCAGGGGGCGTTTGAAGGGTTTGTTGTCCAGGGTCTGCAGACTGCGGTCCTCCTCGGTGGTGAGCAGCAACACGTAACGCTCACCCTGGTTGGCGCGCACTTGCACGGTGCCTTCGATGAAGGCGTAGCGGTACCAGGTTTCGCCGTGGAGCTGGTAGACGGCGTCGCTCACCAGACGGGTCGGGCGCTTGGCTTCGTCGAGGAACAGCAGGGACGGATAAACGACCTGGCGGTTGGCGAAACTGCGGATGCGCAGGCCATAGCTGTGCTGTGAGCGCGGCAGCTTGAGGGCGCTGTAGTAGCTGCGCCCCATGGGGAACTCGAAGCTGGGCGAGAGATTGTTCAATTCTTCGTAGCGCGGCTCTTCGACCGAGACTTCGGTGAAGGCGTCATCCGGCAGTTGGCCGCAGCAGCGGTCCACCAGGCTCTGGTACAACGCTTCGCCCTGCTCTTCGCTGCCTTCCAGCAAGGCTTTCATGGCGGCGGTGGGTTGACCGTCGAGAGACGGCAGCAACGCGGCCTTGCGCTTGAACGCCATTTCGCGTGCTTCGGTGTAGGCGATGGGGCCGGGCCGTTCCTCGTCATCCGCGCTCGCCCTGCCCCGTGCCGGCACCGGCGAGTTGTGGGTGCGGCCCTGTTCGTCGACCCAGGTGAAATAGGCCGGCCCCTGTTCCGGTCGGGAGTAGCCGCGGCCTTCGAGCACGTCGGAATCGACATACTCCTCCGAGCGCTGGCCGTTGGGCAGGACGAAGTTGCGTTCCCCCGCCTCCACCTGCCCGGCTGCGTAGAAGCTGTTCTGCAGATTGCCGCTGGCATCCACCCAGGTGAAGTAACGCCGCTTGCTCTCGCCGGCCTTGGCACTGCCGGGCCAGACCGTGCCATCGGCATCCTTGAGGCGCGCCTGGTCACTCTGGGCGATGCGTTTGGCCGCCTGGCGCTGCTGGTCGCTGTAGCGGCTGTCGACGAAGGTGTTGTGCACCCGGCCCTGGTCATCGATCCAGGTCAGGTAGCGGCCGCTGCTGGCCTGTGCGGTACCGATGAGGGTCAGGGCGAGGAACAGGATGGGCGCTTTCATCAGAAGGTCGTCTGGTAGGTCAGGGCCAGGATGTATGCCTTTACGGACGTCTCGACGTTCTGCCCGGCATAGGGGTTGTACACCAGGTTGTCGATGCCGGTGCAGTTGAGGCTGCAACTGGTGTTGGCTTTGGTGCTTTGCTGGGTGGTGAAGTAGTTGAAGCCGATGTCGATGTTGGTGTCCTTGTCCCAGCGGTACCCCAGGCCCAGGCCATAGAGATGGGCATCCCCGATGGGCGCGAGCACATCCGCCTTGTCGTCGGGAATCGCCGACGGACGCCATTCGTAGCCTGCGCGCACGGCCAGCCTGTCGGTCCACTGGTACTGCACGCCGAGCGCCCAGCTCCAGGTATCGCGGTAGCCGCGGTCGAGGATGATGCTGTGGCTGGTGGCGTTGCCGCCGCCGAAGTTCTTGGCGATGCGTAGCAGGTCCAGCTCGCGGTCGAACTCGATCTCGAACTCGTTCCAGTCGCTGTAGCCGCTCCACTTCAGGTCGAGGTTGAACTGCCAGCGGTCGAAGGGCACGAGCTTGATCCCGGTGGAGAAGTTGTCCGGGTAGGTCATGTCCAGCGACGCGTTGCCGATTTCCTCATCGACGTTGCCATAAGGGAACAGTGGGCTCAGCACCTGTCCGAAGAGCGACGACTGCATGCCGGACCAGAAGCCTTGCCAGTCCTTGCTGTAGTCGACCCGGTACTTGCCCTGCAGGTGCATGCGCGCCTCGCTCTGGTAGGTGGCCCCCCAGGCGAACCAGTCGGTGGGCTCCCAGAGGACGCCGATGTTCCAGGTGGGCGACAGCGACTGCTGCAGGTCCAGGTCCATGTTGGCGAGGGTATCGAAAGGCCCGATCTTGCCACCACAGACGTTGATGATCCCCGACACCACTTCCCCCATTCCCGGCAGGCAGAGGAACTCGTTGAACAGCCGGGTCAGGCCGGTAAGGAAGCCCGGGTTGCGGAAGTCCTGGTTGAGGGCCATCGCCTGATGGGAGAAACCGACGGACAGTCCGACCGCCAGTTCGTCATTCAC
Organism: Pseudomonas sp. D(2018); assembly: GCF_005502555.1. Lineage (NCBI taxonomy): Bacteria > Pseudomonadati > Pseudomonadota > Gammaproteobacteria > Pseudomonadales > Pseudomonadaceae > Pseudomonas > Pseudomonas sp. D(2018). Next base: position 41,661 of record NZ_SCOK01000044.1, on the reverse strand, counting down.
CTGGTAGCCCACCGAAGGCGAGAAGTAGGTGATGCGTTGCAAGGCCACCTCTCGGCCCTGGTAACGCGCCGGATCGCTGTCGGAATCCCGCGAGTAGCCCAGGGCCATGGGCGCGTAGACGTTGGTGGCGAAGGTGAACTTGGAACCCGGTGGGTTGATCGACAAGCCCGCCAGCGGCGCGAACAGCACGGGCACTTCGGTCATGCCGCCCATGCCGGGCAGGTACATGGCCGGGGTCAGGGTGCGGCTGCTGGAATTGGCGACCGGGTCGTCGTCGTAGCCGAGGAAGCCGTAGTCCTCGGGTGCTTCGAACTTGGCGCGGATGTCCATCACCCCGGTGAGGAACTTCACCGTGGTCTGGCGGCCCTTGAGCTTGGTCAGGGCGGCCGGGTTGTAGTGCACGGCGTCGATACCGGACGAATCGGCGGTAACGGCGTTGGCCATGGCCATCGCCTTGGGGTTACCGATGGTCAGGTCGTTGGCCAGTTGCGCCTGGGCGATGCCCGCCCAGCACAGACCAACCCCGGCGATCGCCCGCGCAAGCGGCGAAAGATGCATGCTCATGAGGTGCGCTCTCGCCGGTTACTGGGCCTTGAGGCCTTTGATGTCGAGGGGAACGGATAACCCCAGGAGGACGTCCGGTGAGTCCTCGGTCATGCCGAAGCCAGCGTTGACGTTGACGATGTAGTCCGGCGACGTTCGCAGGCCGAGGGAGAAGTTCATGATCGAGCTGGTCTGTTCGGTGCCCTCCAGGTTGGCGGTCTGGAACTTGTAGGTCGGCTTTGTCGTGTAGGCCATCTGGTAGGAAGTGGCCAGGGACACGTCATAGGACAGCGCATAGGCGAAGCCCATGCTGAAGTTGAGGGTGTCGCCCGGTTCCACGTCTTCCAGGATGCGCCCGCCGCGCATCTGGTGGATGTCGTGCACCGGCATGTTGTAGGTGTACCCGACCGAGCCGAACAGCACGACCGGGTCGATCACGTAGGACATGTTGGCGCCCACGCCAAGGCTGTAGTAGCCATTGCCGGTGGACAGGTCGTTGTCGGAGTTGATGTCGTAGGGGCTCTCGCCCGTCGGCAGGCCGAGGGTGGCGAAAAGCGTGCTGACCGGCCGGCCGCGCGTCGCCGCCCAGGGTTGCCAGCGCAGGGACGCGGAGATGTCGCCGAGGCTGTAGACGTTCAGGTCGCGCTCGGTGTCGTACTTGGCGACGAAGGGCAGGCGCACGCTGAAGGTCAGGTTGTCCCACACCCCGTAGTCGAAGGTGAAGGCGTTGGTGAAGGTGTGCTGGGCCTCGCTCTCGCTGAGCACGCTGTAGACGTTGGCGCCGGTACGGAAGGTTTCGACCCGGACATCGCGCACCAGCGAATAGTCGAAACCGTAGGTGAGCGTGCGCTCGCCTTTCTTCAGCAGCGTGTAGCTCTTCTCGGACGCCTGGAAGACCTCCTCCAGCGCCTTGGCGCTGTCGGCGTCGTCGTCCTTCTTGCTCAGCGCATCACGCGCATCGTCCACCGAGGATTCCTCGGCGTGCAGCGGCAGACTGGTACAGAGCACCAGCATGGCCAGCCATGCGTATTCCCTTGGTCCCATGGTGCTATCCCCAGGTCTTTCTTGTTATGAGCGGGTGTCACTTGCGGCGGATGTAGCGGATATCGCCCCCCGAACCCAGTTCGTCGATTTCGTTCTGGGTGAACTTGGTGATCTGCGGAAATTCCTGGAACGCCAACAGGCTGACGATGCGGTCGTCCACCAGGCGCAGGTCACGCTCGGTGAGGGCCATGGCGTTCTGTGGTTCATTGCCCGAGGGGAAGATCACGAAGAGGACGTTCTGGTCCCAGATTTCCTCGAAGCGGGCACGGGTGAAGCTGATGTTGCCGAGTGCGGGGTCAGCGACGAACACGTGGTCGTTGTAGACGTCGCGCACCACCACGAAATGCTTGAAGCCACCGTAGTGGATGGGAACGATGGCCGGATGCTCCAGGTCGTCGAGGTCGGCGAACTCCGCACGGAAGCCGCCACTCTTGTAGCCCAGGGCGCTGACGAAGCGCTTCATGTCCAGCAGTGAAAAGCCACGACGCTCGACGATCTTGTCGGCTTCGCCGTAGCGCAGCAGGCCTTCCATCACCTGGCGCTCTTCCAGGTTCCGGCCCAGGTAATAGTCCAGCAGGCTGGTCAGCGCGGCGGAACCGCAGCTGTAGTCGTAGGCCTGGCGGATGACGTTGCGGAACTGCAACTGGCTCATCGGCTCCACCACTGCCGTCTCGCGGTAGGGGCCATTGGGCGACAGCGGTTGACTGATGTTCACCGAACCTTGTGGTTGCGGCTTGGTGTCCACCGACTGGGTGAAGCCAAACAGACCGAGCAAACTGCCAACCAGGATTTCGATCATTGCCGTTCCGACTACTCGACGCTTCTCGGGGAAAGTCCCCGCCGGACCAGGCCGGCGAGGCTCTCCGGATTACCGGCTGAACGCTATCAGTGACCCCAGACCTTGATGGTGGAGCCGGACATGTTCATGTTGTTGACGGCCAGGGAGCCGATGCTGGCGGCGCTGGAGTCGCCGACACGGATGGCACCGACTTCGAGCTGACCCGTGATGGACGGCAGGCTGATCTGCAGCTTGTCGCCGCTGGCGCCGCCGTCAATGACGTCGATCTTCAGCGGGTCGCTGTCGAGGATGTCGAAGCCGGTGAAGGACACGGTTTCCAGGCGCAGCGAACCGGTGGTGGTGGTGCTGCCGACAGTCTCGGAGTCGGAGTAGACAATGCTGCCGATGCTGCCGTTGAAGCTACCGGAGATGCTGATGCCGTCCTGACCGGTCACACCGGACAGCGCGGAATCATCCATGGCCTTGAGGTCGGCCTGGGCCATGAACGGAGCGGCAAGTACAGCAGCGGCCAGAGCCAGTTGTTTGAAGCTTTTCATTCTTTTTATCTCCAAAGTTCACAGGTGGGTTGCCCCAGGGCCTGCCGTCGACTCCTGTCATCGGCAGTTGGACCGGCTCACGCCGATCTCCAGGCCGGACACTGCTTCCCTAGGCGCATCCGGCGTGGATTCGTGAAGCACCGTGCTTCTCGACCTGGGAACAAAACTACTGAGCCCCTCCTCCGCTGCCAGCCCATCCAAGGGATGGAGGGCGACGGGGCTTCCACCTCAGGCCTCGCTCAGGAGGCCCAGACTCTTGCCTTTCAATACCGCCTGGGTGCGGCTACGCACCCCGAGTTTGGCGAACAGGTTGTGCAGGTGCCACTTGATGGTGGCCTCCGACAAATGCACGGCCTGGGCGATGTCGCGGTTGGAAAGACCGGCCGCGACATAGCGCAGGATCTCCCGCTCGCGATGGCTAACATCTTGATTTTCATCGAAAGTTTCAGGGTCGACGGAGAGCCGGCGGCATTGCTCGCGCAAGCTCTCGGCCACACCCTGCCAGGCGCCGGCGCGCTTGGGCTCGGCGGCGCGCCAGGCATCCCAGAGCGGCAGCAGCCAGAGCGCGTCATCCTGGAACAGCCGGCGGTAGCCGCGGTTCCAGGCTTCTTCCAAGGTGTTCTGGAACAGGGCGAAGGCTTTTTCGCTGTTACCTTTGCGCCAATACGCCACAGAAAGTAACAGCGACAGTCGCAGACGACGGTCCCGCTGGTGCTCGTCCTGTTGCCGCGCCAGGCAATTTTCCAGGCTGGCCTGGGCCCGCTCGGGACGACGCTCGGTCAGGGCCAGGCGTGCTTCAGTCAGGGCCAGTGCCGTATGGGCGTCGGAGTAGCGCGCCAGCGGCAACACCGCCAGGTGCTGCTGCAATTGCAGGCAGATGCGCTCGGCTTCATTGGGCCGCCGCAGCCAGAGCAGGAACTGGACCTTGCAGGCCATGCCGTGGGCAAAGACCCGTTCGTAGCCCGCGCCCTGCAGCCCAGCCAGCCATTCGTCGAGCTGGACCAGGGCCTGCTCCGCCTCACCGGCGAAGAAGCGTGCCCGCGCCATCACCAACTGGCCCCGGCTGATCAGTTCCACCGGTGTCGCCACGTCGCGCCAGGTGGTGGCGAGCGGCAGCTCGGCGAGTATCGCCGCCTGGCGGTCCTGTTCGTACAGCAGGTCGGCATAGGCCAGGGCCAACGGCCCACCCACCCGGCTGCGCCGACCGAACACCCGCTCCACACGTACCCGAGCGGTTTCGGCGATGGCGCGGCCGCGCTCCAGTTCGCCGCTTTCCTTGCAGATCAGCGCTTCGATCAGGCTGGTCATGACGTGCAGGTATTCGCTGTCCACCAGCTTCAGGTTGTCGCGGGCAACGGCGATGGCCTTCGCGGCCTCACCGAACTCACCCATCAGCGCATAGGCCGCCGCCTGCACGCAGGCCAGGCTGGCGCGGAACACCGGCTGGTTGTCCGGCACCATGGCGAGCCACTGGCGAGCAACCTTGAGGCAGGCCTCCAGCTTGTCCTGGTAGAGCATGACCAGGGCCTTGAGCACCTGGGACGCAGCCAGCAATTCGCCAAGGCCGAAGTGAATGACCTTGCCGCGCCCTTGAAGCAGGCGCGTGCTGACTTCCTCGATCAGCGCCTCGGACTCGGCGAAGCGCTGCTCGAAGGCCAGTTGCCAGGCGTAGAAGATCTGGAACACCGGATGTTCGCGGATGACCTCGGCGGGCACGCCCTTGAGCATGGAGAGAATCCCGTAGACCCGGTTGCCGGCGATCAGTCGCGCGCCCTGGCGCTCCAGCAGCTCAGCGGCGAACGCGAAGTCGCGGCCGCGCAAGGCGTACTTGATGGAGCGATCCGGCAGGTCGTGCCCTTCGCACCAGCGCGCCGCGGCGTGCAGCAGGGTCGCCGGATCGGTCTGGCGCGCCAGCCGTCCCTGGAGGAATTCGGCGAACAGATGGTGGTAACGGAACCACTCGCCCTGCTCGTCCAGGGGGATGATGAAGAGCTGCTCGCGCTGCAGCCGCATCAGCATGTCGAGCCCATCGCGGCGACCGGTCAGGGCATTGCAGAGGTCGGCGCAGAGCTCATCCAGCACGGAGGTCTGATCGAGGAACTGCTGCAAGGGTTGCGGCAGGCTGTCGAGCACATCCTCGGTCAGGTAGTCGGCGATATTGCGCTCGGTGCCGCTCAGGCTGGCAAGGAACGCTGCGCGATCCGGATGTCGGGCGAGCGCCAGGCTGGCCAGGTGCAGCGCGGTGATCCAGCCCTCGGTGCGGGTGTGGAGCAGGCGCACTTCACTGCTCGACAACGGCAGCTGGCGCACTTCGCGGAAGTAGGCTTCGGTCTCCTCGAAGGTCAGGCGCAGGTCTTCCGCCTTGAGCAACAGGGACTCCGCCTCGCTGAACAACAGGCGCGGCGTAAAGCGGGTACTGCTGACCAGGTGGACATTGGCCGGCAGGTTCTCGATCAGGTAGCGGGCGCCCTGGTCCAGGGCGACGTGACGGATGCGATGAAAGTCATCGAGCATCAGGTAGAGGTCGCCGTCGATGCGTTTGAGATCGCCGACGAAGGCGTCGATCACCGCTTCGATAGGCCAGTTCACATCACCCTGCAGCAGCCCGTCGGTGTTGCCGCCAAAGCCGGGCAAGGCCGCATCCACAGCCGCAACCAGGTATTGCAGCAAACGCTGGGGTTCGCTGTCGGCCTCATCGCAGGACAGCCAGGCGACGTGCGCGCCGTCAGCCTGCAGGTGCTGGCGGAACAGGCTGAGCACGGTGCTCTTGCCGAAGCCGGCCGGGGCGCTGAGCACCAGCACGCGACGACTGCGCGCCGCTTGCAGGCGCTCGATCAGGGCGCGACGTGGCAGCACCGGGCGGCCGCCGGCATCGGCTGGAAACAGCTTGGTGCGCAGCAAGGGGATCTGGTGCGGGCGTGACAGGCAGAGGTCGGTCATGATTCGAGCAGCCCCAGCTCGCGGGCGCGCCGGATCGCCTGGGTCCGGTTACGCACCTTGAGCTTTTCGTAGATGTTGTGCAGGTGCCATTTGACGGTCCCCAGCGCCAGGGCCAGTTGCTGACCGATCTCTTCGTTGGACATGCCCTTGGCGGCGAGGCAGACCACTTCGCGCTCGCGGTCGGTTAGCCCCTCTTCGAGCACATCCAGGGACTTGCGAGCGTCGTTGCCAGGCCAGGACGCCAGGAGGTCGCGGATGAAGCCTTGCAGCGCGGGCTGACGCTCCGCCGACTCCAACTGCTGCAGCAGCTGGCGAATGGCCTCGCCCTCTTCGATGAACAGGCTGCGCACGCCTTCGCGCTCGGCACTCAGCAGGCATTGCACCAGCAGGCTCTGGGAGCGTTCCTGGTAGCCCAGGCGCTGGTAGCTGAGGGCGGCCAGCAGGTCCAGGCGCAGGCGCTGCAAGCCATGCCAATTGGGTTGGAGCTTGCCGCGCAACTGGGTGATTTCGTGCAGGGCTTCGCTGAAGTGACCGCGAGCCTGCTGCAGGCGCACACGAATCAACCCCTGCACCCAGAGCGCCGAGTTGGCGCCGTGCTGGCTGCCGCCCCCGGCAAGCTTGTTCCAGTCCACGCCCTTGAAGCGTTGCTCGGCACGCTTGATGCGATCGGTACCCGGCTCCTGCAGCATCAACGAGATTTCGTCGGCCACCGCCCGCGCATAAAAACGCCAGGACTGGTTGCGGGCGGCGAGGTTCTGCATGAGCACCAGGGTGGCCTGGGCCTCCTTGGGCTTGTCCTGCATGCGCTGGATGCGCGCCAGGAAGAGCATGCCCTGGGCGTAGATGTCGATCGGGCGGATGACGTCGATATGCGTCAGTGCGGCGCCGAGGCGTTCCTCCAGACCGTCAATACGCCCCTGCTGGTAGGCGATCAGGGATTCGACGATGACCGGCAGGGCCATGGCGCGGGACTTCTCGCCCAGATGCGGCACGACCTGGGCGCGCATCTGATCGAAGAGCATCTGCGCCTGCTTCACCTGGCCCTGCTCCAGGGCGAGAAGGATTTCCACGTTGGCCAGTTGCATGTCCAGGTAGCGGCCTTCGAGGAAGTGATTGCGCTGCTGAGCCAGGGCCAGCAGACGACGCGCCTGTTCCGGCTGGGCGAGGATCACCAGGGCCATGGCGCCGATCACCAGGATGGCCACTTCAAGGAAGGCCTGGTTGCGCCCGAGCTGGGCCTCGACCCGGCGGGCGATGGTCACGCAGAGTTCGAGATCATCCTTCTGCAAGGCGAGAGCGGCCTTCACGGCCAAGGTCGCCAGGTACTTGTCGCTGAGCTGGGTTTCGGCGCGGGCGCCGCCCCAGCGAGCCAGCAGCTCGTCGAGCATCTGGTTGGCTTCCGGCAGCGCCATTTCGGTGGCGCGATTCCAGACGTCCGCCAGCACCAGGGTCGGATAACGCTCGGCGATGTCGTCCGGCACTTTCTGCCGCCAGCGGTAGATCTTGTTCAGTTGGCCCCGGTTGATCAGTTCCAGGCCGCACCCATCCACCAGGGCCGCGAGCATTTCCGGATCTTCGGCCAGGCTGGCGTGCTCGATGGCGAGGTTCTGCATGTGGTGGTTGGTGAACCAGAGGCTGGCATTGAAATGCAGCTGCTTCAGGCGCTCGGGGTCACGGGCCTTGAGACGGCTACGCAGAAAGTCGGCGAACAGGTGGTGGAAGCGGTACCACTGGCGCTCGCGGTCCAGCGGCAGGAGGAACAGTTGCATGGTCTCCAGCCGTTCCAGCAGGGCCTGACCATCGTGGCGGCCGGTCAGGGCATTGGCGAGGTCGCCACTGAGCTGGCTGGCGACACCCAAGGCCAGCAAGGCGTCCTGCAGCTCGACGGGCAGGTGTTCGAATACGCTGGCCAGCAAGTATTGGCCGACGGTGGCCTGGTCACTGCCCAGGCGCTCCATCTGCTCGGCCGCCTGGGGCTGGTGACGGAGCCATAGGCTCGCCAGCTGGACACCTATCGCCCACCCTTCGGTATGGCTGTGCAGCGCCGCCAGTAGGGCATCATCCACTTGCAATCCGGAACGGACCAGGTAGTCGCGGGTTTCGTCGGCAGACAGGCGCAGCTCGTCGAGGCCGATCTCCAGCAGCCAACCCTTGGCCCGCAAGGTGGCCAGGTTGAGCGGTGGCAAGGAGCGACTGCCTACGGCCAGCGTGAAGCTCGCAGGGGCCAGGCGCACGAGACGACCGAGCGCGGAGAAGAGTTCGGGGTCTTTCAGCAGGTGCAAATCATCCAGCACCAGCAGGAGCGGCCCGGTGTGCCGGGCAAGATCGACCAGCAGGCTTTCCAGCACGGCGTTTACCGGTACCTGCATGGTGTTCTGCAGGTAGCCCCGGGCGTAGTCCCCGATGCCGGGAACGGCTTCGCCGAGGGTCTTGATCAGTTGCTGGAAGAAGCGTGCGGGGTCGTCGTCTTCGGCCTCCAGGGAGAACCAGGCCACGGCGCTGCCCGCGGCTCGGCGCTGTTCGGCAAGGGCCGCAAGTGCGGTGGTCTTGCCGAACCCGGCAGGCGCCGAGAACAGCATGAGGCGAGCATGGGGATGAGCGGCCAAGGCCGCCTGGACCTGGGGTCTTGGCAGATAATCGGCGGATGCCTGGGGTGTGACGAGCTTGGAGCGCTGGCGGCTACCGGCTGCGGGGTTGAGAACTGCGTCCACTGCCTGAATCCCTGTATCGTTATCATTGTGGAACGGGCGTACATGCCCGTGGGATTGGTACATAAGTATCAGAATGCTTTTCCTACGTAAACGTCGGAAAAGGCTCTAGGATCGACACTAGAGGCAGACTAGAATCCGCTCCTGCACTTAGCCTGCGTCGCCCTATGCCCGACTGCCAATTACACGCTCTTCCCTATCACGAATCTCCGTGCGAACGCTTCGCCCTGGTCCGTCAGGCGCCCGGCGCCGTGCTGCTGGACGCTGGCCGTCCAGTCGCCGAGCGTGGACGCTATGACCTATTCAGCGCTTGGCCATTGGCAGCATTTGCAGCGGTACCGGGCGAATCGGCCAACGACTTCGCCCGGCGCCTGCGGAGGGCTCTAGACGGCCTGGGTGAGGCCAGCCTGCCGGCGGGGATCGACTTACCGTTCGTCGGCGGACTGATCGGCTACCTGGCCTATGACTTCGGCCGCCGCGTGGAGCAACTGCCGGACCAGGCCATCGACGACCTCCAGCTGCCGGACGCCCAGCTCGGCCTCTACGGCTGGGCACTGATCAGCGACCACCAGCTGCGCACCAGCCAACTGGTGTTCCATCCGTGCCTGGCAGAGGCAGAGCGCGCACGACTGGTCGCCCTGTTCAGCGAGCCTTGCCAGGCACCTTCCGGCCCCTTCTGCCTGCGCGCGCCTTTTCGCGCCAACCTGGAGGAAGGTCAGTACCGCAACGCCATCGAACGGGTGCAGGCCTACATCCAGGCCGGCGACTGCTACCAGGTGAATTTCACCCAGCGCTTCCAGGCACCCTGTGAAGGGGATCCCTGGACCGCGTACCAGGCCCTGCGTGCCGCCTGCCCTACCCCCTTCGCCGGCTACCAGGCACTGAACGATGGCGGGGCGATCCTCAGCCTGTCGCCGGAACGCTTCATCAAGGTCAGCCAGGGCCAGGTGGAAACCCGCCCGATCAAGGGCACCCGGCCGCGCGGCCGTACGCCGGAAGAAGACCGCGCCCAGGCAGCGGAACTGCTGGCCAGCCACAAGGACCGCGCCGAGAACCTGATGATCGTCGACCTGCTGCGCAACGACCTGGGGCGCAGCTGCGCCATCGGCTCGGTGCGAGTGCCAGAGCTGTTCGCCCTGGAGAGCTATCCCAACGTGCATCACCTGGTCAGCGCCATCACAGGCCGCCTGGCAGCAGGCAAGGATGCGCTGGACCTGATCACCGGCAGCTTCCCCGGCGGCTCCATCACCGGCGCACCGAAGATCCGCGCCATGCAGATCATCGACGAGCTGGAGCCCACCCGCCGCTCGATCTACTGCGGCTCCCTGCTCTACCTGGATGTTCGCGGCGAACTGGACAGTTCCATCGCCATCCGCACCGTGCTGGTAAAGGACGGCCAGGCCAGTTGCTGGGGCGGCGGCGGTATCGTTGCCGACTCCGACTGGCAGGAGGAGTACCGGGAATCCATCACCAAGGTGAAGGTGCTGATGCAGACACTGGAGGGGTTGGGCGAGTAAAAAATTGGGGGCCGGATCGACACCGAGCCAGTAGACATCCCTCACCCCCGGCCCCTCTTCCAATGGGAGCGGGGCGCAAAAACGAAAAAGCCCGCTTTCGCGGGCTTTTTCATGGGCGGGGGAATCAGAGGCTCAGCTGGCGGCTGGAGGCCTTGATGAACTCACGCTTGAGGTCTTCGTAGGTGTGCACCGCCGGGAACTGCGGGAATTCGCGGATCACGTTTTCCGGAGCATGGAACAGGATGCCGGCATGGGCTTCGCTGAGCATGGTGGTGTCGTTGTACGAGTCGCCGGCGGCGATCACACGGTAGTAGAGGCTCTTGAAAGCGAGTACGGACTGACGCTTGGGGTCTTTCTGGCGCAGTTGGTAGTCCACCACGCGATCGGTCTCGTCGGTGATCAGGCGGTGGCAGAGCAGCGTCGGGAAGCCCAGTTGGCGCATCAGCGGCTGGGAAAACTCGTAGAAGGTGTCGGAAAGAATGACCACCTGGAAGCGCTCGCGCAGCCAGTCGACGAACTCCACGGCGCCTTCCAGCGGCTTCAGGGTAGCGATCACTTCCTGGATGTCGGAGAGCTTGAGGCCATGCTCGTCAAGGATGCGCAGGCGCTGCTTCATCAGCACGTCGTAGTCCGGAATGTCCCGGGTGGTCGCCTTGAGCGCTTCGATTCCGGTTTTTTCCGCGAAGGCAATCCAGATTTCCGGAACCAGTACACCTTCAAGGTCGAGACAGGCGATTTCCACGAGCAGTTTCCCCGCATGGCTTTTTTGATTGGAGGCGGCACTCTAGCGACTCACCCGATACCGTGCAATGCAACGCATATAGCCAATTACAACAGTGGTGCTTCCTCATGGTTATTTAGGGGCATAACTCCCCTTTGCTAAGATGCGCGCCATAGAGCGCGCCCAGCGCCATCCCCTAAAAGGAAGCCTGCCTGATGAGCCAACCTTTCGACGTCGCCGAACTCGCAACGGCCTACGCCACAAAGTCCCCCCAGGACATCCTCAAGCTTGCCTTCGAGCATTTCGGCGACGAGCTGTGGATCTCCTTCAGCGGCGCCGAGGACGTCGTGCTGGTGGACATGGCCTGGAAACTGAACAAGAACGTCAAGGTATTCAGCCTGGATACCGGTCGCCTGCACCCGGAGACCTACCGCTTCATCGAACAGGTGCGTGAACACTACGGCATCGCGATCGAGGTGCTGTCGCCGGACCCGCGACTGCTGGAGCCCTTCGTCAAGGAAAAGGGTCTGTTCAGCTTCTTCAAGGACGGCCATGGCGAATGCTGCGGCATCCGCAAGATCGAGCCACTCAAGCGCAAGCTTTCTACCGTCAAGGCCTGGGCCACCGGCCAGCGCCGCGACCAGAGCCCGGGCACCCGTTCCCAGGTGGCAGCGCTGGAACTGGACAGCGCCTTCTCCACGCCGGACAAGCCGTTGTACAAGTTCAATCCGCTGGCACAAATGACCAGCGAAGAAGTCTGGGCCTACATCCGCATGCTGGAGATTCCCTACAACCCGCTGCACGAACGCGGTTTCATCAGCATCGGCTGCGAACCCTGCACCCGCCCAGTGCTGCCGAACCAGCACGAGCGCGAAGGCCGCTGGTGGTGGGAAGAGGCCACCCAGAAGGAATGCGGGCTGCACGCCGGCAACCTCATCAGCAAGGCCTGACGCCATGCGCATCACCCTGGTGAAGAAGGTCCTGGCCGACGGCCAGGACTGCCGCAAATGCCGGGATGTGATGGAGCGTCTGGAGCGCGGCGGCCACCTGGGGCGGATCGACCGCATCCTGGTGGCCGACGAGCGCAACCCGGCCAGCGCCGGCTGGATCGCGGCGCAACACTACGGCGTGGAAACAGCCCCCTTCTTCGTGGTGCGTGATGATGATGGCCAGGAGCAGGTCTACACCGTGTTCCTGGCTTTTCTACGCGATGTGCTGCAACCGCCCTCGCCCACCACTGAAACCAGTGAGCAGGAAGTCGAACGCCTCAAGGACCTGGCCAACCGCAACGGCCTGGATCGCCTCTAAGCGTCTCGCAGGTTGTGGCTGAGCGCCGCGAAGCCCACCCGCAACGACCATGCTTCAATAAAAGAAGAGCCCGGCGTGTGCCGGGCTTCGTTCTTGTCTGCACCGCTTAGTAAGTCGGCAGCTCCACGCCATGGAAGAGTTCGTCCAGTTCGGCCTTGTTGTGGCACTGCACGGCCCTGGCCTGGACGTCGCGGGTCAGGTGCGGGGCGAACTTTTCGATGAAGTCGCACATGAAGCCGCGCAGGAAAGTGCCACGACGGAAGCCGATCTTGGTCACGCTGGATTCGAACAGTTCACTGGCATCGAGCACCACCAGGTCGCTGTCGAGCTTGGCGTCCACCGCCATCTTGGCCACGATGCCTACGCCAAGCCCCAGCCGCACGTAGGTCTTGATCACGTCGGCGTCAGCGGCAGTGAACACCACTTTGGGAGTCAGGCCGCGGTGGCTGAACGCCTCGTCCAGCTTGGAGCGACCGGTAAAACCGAATACGTAGGTCACGATGGGGTGTTCGGCCAGGGCTTCGAGGGTCAGCTTGGGCAGTTTTGCCAGCGGGTGGCCCTGGGGAACGATGACGCAGCGGTTCCAGCGGTAGCACGGCATCATCACCAGGTCACCGAAGAGCTCCAGGGCTTCGGTGGCGATGGCGAAGTCGACAGTGCCGTCGGCGGCCATCTCGGCGATCTGCATCGGAGTGCCCTGATGCATGTGCAGCGCGACATCCGGATACTGCTTGATGAAGCCACCGATCACCGGCGGCAATGCATAGCGCGCCTGGGTATGGGTGGTGGCAATGGAGAGGGTGCCCTTCTTCTCGTTGGAGAATTCCTGGGCAATCTGCTTGATGCTCTCGACCTTGCGCAGGATCTCACCCGCCGTGGTGATGATGCGCTCCCCGGCAGGCGTTACACGGGTGAGGTGCTTGCCGCTGCGGGCAAATACTTCGACACCCAGCTCATCTTCCAGCAGGCGGATCTGCTTGCTGATGCCCGGCTGCGAGGTATAGAGACTTTGTGCAGTGGCGGACACGTTCAGGTCGTGGTGCGCCACTTCCCAGATGTAGCGCAGTTGCTGGAGCTTCATAGGCGATCCTCAAAGCGGATACGCCGCAGGATGTCGGCGGCGTTTATAACCATATTAATGGTTTGCTGAATAAAACTAGACGCTTTTTTCTGCTTTGCACAACGTGCGACCAGCGGCGATCAGAAGTCGTTACGTCCGCGATGCTGGAGCATGGGAACCAGGTAAACCGGCACTTCAGACAACTGCACCAGGCGTGCGGCGGTTCGCCCCAGTGGTGTTTCCAGTGAGGTGCCGTGGCTGTGGCTCCCCACCACAAGCAGGTCCACCGAGAGTTTCTGCACTTCTTCGAGAATGACCAGCGGCGGATCGCCCTGGACCACCCGCACGGCACGAATCATGTCCAGGTCCTGCACGGCCTCGCCCATTTCGTCGCGAAACCCCTCCAGCACCCGTTGCTCGATGCTCGACATGACGGTGCCCAGCCCCTTGGCCCGCAGCTCGTTCAGCGTGTCGTCATCGAGATAGGTCTGCAGCACCGACTCGGCAAACAGCCCGAGGGGTTCGACCGCGTGCACCACATAGAGTTGGGCATTGAAGGCCCGGGCAAGGGATAAGGCGTGTTGCAGCACATAGGGAGCATAGAGACCGAGGTCCGTGGCATAGAGAATGGAGCGAATCATGAGGCCTCCTCCCGCCCTACATGGCCGGCCTCACCAGAGCTTAGTCAGAACTGTGGCTCGTTGCTCACACCATGGGGCACATGCCCGGTAGCCACTACATCGCGCGCTTTTTCGCAGTGCCCGGCCTGATCGTCGAAGAACACATCCGCACCGAAGGTCTCGAGGATCGCTGCCTTTTCCAACCCGCCCAGGAAGAAGGATTCGTCCAGACGGATGTCCCACTCACGCAGGGTGCGAATGACTCGCTCGTGCGCCGGTGCGGAGCGTGCGGTTACCAGCGCCGTACGGATCGGGCAGGCGTCCGGCGGGAACTCTTGCTGCAGCCGGTTCAGCGCCGAGAGAAAGGGCTTGAAGGGACCGCCATCCAGCGGCTCGCGCGCGGAGTCCCGTTCGTGGGCCTGGAAGGCCTCGAGACCGCCAGTCTGGTAGATACGCTCGGAATGGTCGGAGAAAACCACCGCATCGCCGTCGAAGGCGATGCGCAGTTCATTGCTGGCGGCACGACGCGGGCCACCCGAGAGAATGGTGGCAGCGGCGTACCCGCTTTGCAGGGCGCCCCGCACGTCTTCGGCGTGGGTAGACAGGAACAGGTGACAGCCGAAGGCGCGCAGGTAAGGCTCCGGGCTGCGCCCGCCGACGAAGGCGGCGCGGGAGATACCCAGACCGTAGTGCTGGATGGAGTTGAACGCGCGCAGGCCGGTATCGGCGCTATTGCGCGATACCAGAATGACCTCCACTCGCTGCTGGCCCAGTTGCTCGTTCAGGGCGAGCAGCTTCTCCACCAACGGGTAGGCATCGCCGGGGGCCAGCACCTCCTCCTCGTGGTCGATCTGGTACTGGCGGTAGGCTTCAATACCTTCCGCCTCGTAGACCCGATGACTCTCGTCCAGGTCGAACAGCGCCCGCGACGAAATTGCCAGTACCAGCTTGTCACCCAGCCCTTTACCCATGAAGGTCCGCCTCTCAGCCTTGGTTGCGCGCATCGATGAAGCGTAGCGCCTGGTAGAGCGCGCGAACGCGCGGCATCTCGAAGCCCGCAGCGGAGGCTGCGGAAAGCGGGGCCTCATAGATAGCGCCGAGTTCCAGCGGGCGCTTCTGCACGAAGTCGTGGTACATGCTCGGCAGATAGTCGGGCATGCGGTAGGTGGAGGCCAGCAGCTTGGCGGCGAAGTTGTCCGGGATGCGATGGCCAACTGCAGTAGCACCGTCCACCACTTCCTCCATGATCGCCTGGATCAGCTCACGGCTGTCGGCATTGCCCATGAGCGCGGTGGTACCGGCATTCAGCAGCACCGACAGGCCGTTGTAGGGCACATTCCAGACCAGCTTCTGCCAGCGAGCCTGCTCAAGGTTGGCCACGGCGGCCGAATCGATGCCGGCGGCCTTGAACAATGCCGAACCTTCCTCCGTCAGAGCCAGGCGTTCCGCCTCGTCACAAGCCGGCCCCGAGTGGTAACCGAGGTTCACCGCGCCCAGGGACTGGTGTTCGATCACCCCCGGCGCCGAGCGGTGCACGCAGATATAGCAGAGACCACCAAGCAGGTGCAGGGACTCGGGCAGCAGCGGACGCAGTTCGTCTTCCACCGCCAGGCCGTTCTGCAGCAGCACGACCTTGGCTCCCGGCGCCGCAGCCTGGGCGATGACCGGCGCCAATGCAGCATTGCTGGTGGTCTTGGCCCCGACCAGCAGCCAGTCGCACGGTGGCATTTCGGCTGCATCACGGTAGGCCTGGGCCGGGAACAGTGCCTGGGCACCATGCACCGCGCTGTTCAGTTGCAGGCCGCGAGCCGCCACGGCGTCGTACTCGCTGCGCAGCAGGAAATGCACGTCAGCGCCGGCGCGGGCCAGCATCACGCCATAAAAGCCGCCAATTGCACCGGTACCGATGATGCCGATGCACGGTTTGCTTGAACTCATCTAGGGAAGCTCCTCTGCCGGCCAGGCCGATGCCCGGCCAAGGGCATGAATCAGATCTTCGCGCCGCAGGCTGGAGTGCAGCGCGCCATGGAATAGGCCATTTCGGACCACGAACAACGCAGGCAGGTGGAATACCTCATAACGCTGGACCAGCCCACCATTATTGCCGGCATCTATCCAGCACAATCGGTCCACCGGCAAGGCCGCACCCGGCAGATTCTGGCGGGCCCAGCGGCAACTGGCGCATCCCGGGCTCGTAAAGATCACCAAGGAGGTGCCAGGGAAGTCGAGCAGACGGTGATCGGCATCGAGGTCGGTCAGCTCCAGCTCGGGCACTATAGTGTCTTGTGCGATGCCGCTTTCGAGGCATCGGGAGTTTGCGGTCATGCGTCAATTCCTGCGTCACACGACGGAGATGCCCGTCGAGCTGGTTCCGCGCAAAGGCAGGCACATACCCCTGCAGCGGCTGCACGATATCAGCCTGGGTGGGGTGGCATGCAACTCCACCCGTGCGTTTCGGCGCGGCACCGCGATAGAACTCTGCATCCCCTTGCTGGGCGATCAGGCCCGTTTTTTCGGGGCAGTGGCCTGGTGCCGCAAACTGGCCGAGGACTACATGATCGGCATCGCCTTCACCGATGAGGAAAACATGTTCCGCGCACGAATGGTGGAGCAGATCTGCCTGATCGAGCAGTACCGCAAGCAACGCGAGGCATCCGTTGGCCACGCCTTGGCACCAGAGGCCGTGGCACAGGAATGGATCGCCCTGCACGCTGCGGACTTCGCCCCCGTCTGAAATCGTGCAAATTCCACGTCCGGCGCGTGCATTCGCCATTGTCGAGGCTGCGTGGAAAGCGTTAAGGTTCCCGTCCCCGCCGCGTTTTTACTGCTGTGCTCTCCGCCATACGGGGATCGCTGGCGGCCTGCACCCGTGACCTGACGACCCTGAACGATGAAAAGCACGATGGCTGATTTACAGATCGACGACCTTAACGTTGCCTCCAACGAGACCCTGATCACGCCGGAGCAGTTGAAGCGCGAAATTCCCCTGACCGATGAAGCACTGAACACCGTCGCCAACGGCCGCCAGGTGGTCCGCAACATCCTCGATGGCAAAGACCATCGCCTGTTCGTAGTCGTGGGCCCCTGCTCCATCCACGACATCAAGGCTGCCCACGAGTATGCCGATCGCCTCAAGGTCCTGGCCGCCGAGGTGTCAGACACCCTCTTCCTGGTCATGCGCGTGTACTTCGAAAAACCGCGCACCACCGTCGGCTGGAAAGGCCTGATCAACGATCCGTACCTGGATGACTCCTTCAAGATCCAGGATGGCCTGCACATTGGCCGCCAGTTGCTGCGCGACCTAGCCGAAAAAGGCCTGCCCACCGCCACGGAAGCCCTGGACCCGATTTCCCCGCAGTACCTGCAGGACCTGATCAGTTGGTCGGCCATCGGCGCCCGCACCACCGAATCCCAGACCCACCGCGAAATGGCTTCCGGCCTGTCTTCCGCCGTCGGCTTCAAGAACGGCACCGATGGCAGCCTGACCGTGGCGATCAACGCCCTGCAGTCCGTTTCCAGCCCGCACCGCTTCCTGGGTATCAATCAGGAAGGCGGCGTTTCCATCGTCACCACCAAGGGTAATGCCTATGGCCACGTGGTCCTGCGCGGCGGCAACGGCAAGCCGAACTACGACTCGGTCAGCGTTGCCATCTGCGAGCAGGAGCTGAGCAAGGCCGGCATCCGTCCGAACGTGATGGTTGACTGCAGCCACGCCAACTCCAACAAGGACCCGGCCCTGCAACCTCTGGTCATGGACAACGTCGCCAACCAGATTCTGGAAGGCAACAACTCCATTGTCGGCCTGATGGTGGAAAGCCACCTCGGCTGGGGCAGCCAGTCGATTCCGAAAGACCTCGACCAGCTGAAGTACGGCGTTTCCATCACCGACGCCTGCATCGACTGGGACACCACCGAGAAAGCCCTGCGCAGCATGCACGCCAAGCTCAAGGATGTGCTGCCCAAGCGCCAGCGCTGATCGACAGCTGGAAACGAAAACGCCGGGCAAATGCCCGGCGTTTTTCATTGCGCGCCTATTCAGCCGTTCTGGTGGGACTGACGCTGGCGGCGCTCGATATAGCGTTCGACATAGGAGCAGGATGGGATCACGGTGTAACCATGATCCTCGGCAAATTCCAGGGCTGATTCAGTCAGCGCCGCGGCAATCCCGCGACCACGCAGGACGTTCGGCACGAATGTGCGATAGATGTCCAACGTCTGTTTACCCAGGTCCATATAGGCCAGGTATGCACGATGACCGTCCACGGTGGTCTCGAACTGATGACCTGCCTGGTCATGGTGGATGGACAATGCCTCGCTCATCACTACTCCTCTGAGGGGTCTAAAACCTGACCCGTACCTTATCTATCTTTTCCAGCCGAAGGAACATCTCAGCCGTGCCGGAACCGAACTGCACACTGAGATACGCCTTCCCGTTCTCCACCTTGTGTAATACACCCTGGTAATAGGCGCCATCGAAGGTGATGAACTGCAGCCGTTTGCCGGCATATCCCGATAGGTCGGCAACATTGACGAACTCATACTGCTGCACGGCACGTTCGACGTCTTCGTTTCCCCCTTCTGCCGTGATCTTTTCCAGCGCCGTGTGCTCGATTCGCGCTGCCGCCGGATCGACCCAGGCGAATTCGACCGGCTGCACCAGCTCCTGGTTCACCAGAACGGCCGGACGCAACATGGTCACCACATCCTTGGCATCGAAGAACTGCAGCCCATCCCAGGCCATGCCGTCGCTCGGCGTCAGCTCCACGCGCAGCGACTGCGGGTCCTTCAGGTAGCGACCGTAGGCGTCCAGCATCGACTGCCCCAGGGCCACTCGCTGACTGCGCAGCACAGTGTCGAACTGCTGCACTGCCGTGTTCAGGTACACATCGGCGGACTGGCCGAGCTTGCCGGCGCAGAACTGCTGGACCTTGCGCTGGTACTGGTTGTCGTTCAGTTCGAAAATCACGCTGGAAAGATGCGGCGGATTGACCCTGAGGTCACCCGGCTTCTCCGACATGTTAGACAAGGACAGACTGAGGCGCACTTCACCCATGTCGCGGGTATCGGAAGTCAGATTGAGGCTCAGCTTCTGTGCGCCGGGCTGGAACAGGTAGGAGAACTCCGCGTCCGTTTCCAGGGTGCGATAGCCCATCTCCAGCAGCTCGTCGGTACCGATATTGCGCACCTCGCCGCAAGCCACTTCACTCATTGCCGTGAACACGCTGCGCTCTGCCGGGCTGTTGTACAGCTGCTGCATGAACGGACCGTGCACGTCCAGTGCGATGCCCTTCAAGCTGACCGCCATCTGCTCCGGAAACTTTCCCTCTGCCAGGCGCTCCTTGAAGCTGAGAAGTTCGCTCAGACTCTTGAATTTCAGCTCAGCCCGCTGCACCTGCAGGCTGTCCCCCATGGCCGGAACACGAAGTTGAAGATTCTCCAGGCCGACCCGGCCATCAAAGGAGGAAGTTATGCCGCCGTAGGTGATATCCATTACCGGCGACAACTTGCTGATGGCGTCATCCATGATCGATCTGACCGACCACCAGAGCGACAACTTGATGATCAGACCCACGGCCAGAACCGAGAGCAATCCCCACTTGAAAATCTTCGACATAGTGACGTCCTTGAAGTCTGCGCTTCGCTATGGATATCGGAAGCCAGGAGAGCTTATCAGCCACCCGAAGGCACTACCACGGCCGCTCTTTGTATAGATGAAGATAATTCCCGGCTCTCTGAAAAAGTTCCCTTTTTCAAAGCAAATTTCGCCCCCGAACAACAACCCCGCCCCAGGTCAAGGTAACGTTTGTCAGAAGATGGGCAAGAACCTGCCCGAGCCGCTGGCTTGGGCCTACACTTGGTATTTCGACTGATCAAAGAACAATCAAGCTGCCTGTTTTTTGATCAGCGACCTCGCTGTTTGCTCGTGAACTAGCCGGCAAGCTGAAAAAAATGTGCCTGCCTTGCGTAAGGTGAGTTTACTTACTACAAGTTATGGGTAGTATGTACGCCGGCTAATTTCCCAAGCTCGGGGAATTGCTTTATGGAAATGTCCACCTTAAGGGGAACACGATGAACAACGTTCTGAAATTCTCTGCTCTGGCTCTGGCCGCAGTTCTGGCCACCGGTTGCAGCAGCGTATCCAAAGAAACCGAAGCCCGTCTGACTGCTACTGAAGATGCAGCTGCTCGCGCTCAAGCCCGTGCTGACGAAGCCTACCGCAAGGCTGACGAAGCTCTGGCCGCCGCTCAGAAAGCCCAGCAGACCGCTGACGAGGCTAACGAGCGCGCCCTGCGTATGCTGGAAAAAGCCAGCCGCAAGTAATAGCCTTTCAGGCTATGAAGCCGATCCAGTTCGCTGGATCGGCTTTTTTATTGCCCTCACTTTTTCACCCCCCGTTTACCGGCTTAACCTGTCACCTCTCTCTACCCAAGAGCCTGAGTCATGCGCATCAAACTGGCGGGCAAAAGAAAAGCCCGCTGGCGTATCGCTCAGCGGGCTTACTTCAAGCGCGAATTTGCTTACAGCGCAGTGTTCAGCGTGCTGGCCGCCATCGCCGAATTGGGTTCGGCAATTTCCACCGGCAGGCCGTCTTCAGCCGCAACCACTTCACGCACCACGTCCCAGTCCAGGCGGATGGTGTTGACCAACTCCTCACGCTTGAGCAGCGCATTGATCACGGCGGTGTGCTTGTCCACCACCGACGGGTCGCCGTGGTCATCCAGCGGTGCGTGGGCTTCCAGATAGACCTTGCCGCCACTGACGCCGAACTTGTAGGGCTCGTTGATGATGCGCACTGGCGTGCCCACCGGCACCATGGCTGCCAAGGCCAGGACGTTGTTGTTCAGCATGCGGAAGCAACCGTGGCTAACGCGCATACCAATACCGAACTTCTTGTTCGAACCATGAATCAGGTAACCCGGCACGCCCAACTTGAACTTGAACGGCCCCAGCGGGTTGTCCGGGCCCGGAGGCACCACGGCAGGCAGCGGGTCGCCTTCCGCCGCATGCTCTTCCCGGATGGACTTGGGCGGATACCAGGCCGGGTTGGAGGTCTTGGCAGTAATGGTGGTGTGCGCGATGGGCGAACCCCAGCCTTCACGACCAATCCCCAGCGGATAGGTATGAACGACGTTCTGCCCTTTCGGGAAGTAGTACATCCGGTACTCGGCGAGGTTGATCACGATGCCTTCGCGCGGCCCCGCCGGCAAAATATAGCGGGTCGGCAGTATGATCTCGGTGCCCGCGCCAGGCAGCCAGGGATCGACGCCGGGGTTGGCTGCGACCATTTCCAGGTAGCCCAGGTCATTGGCAACGCCGATATCGGCGAAGGTGTCTTCGTACTTGGCCTTGATCACCTGAACCTGGCCGACGATGTCTTCGCCGGGCGGCGGCAGGGGCAACTCAAGGGCTGCAACGGGGCCAGCCACCAGCAGGGACGCTAATGACAGGGAGCGGGCGACGGCTGTAAAGCGCGGCAACATCCGGGAATCCTTGACAAATTGACTGATTAAAAGACTCGGAATTCTACACCGGCGCGAGCCGCACCGGGAGCCCTCAGGCTTCCGACCAGACCGAGTGCTGCCCCTGACGCTGAGCTTCGAGGGTAGAACGGCAGTTGGAGCACAGGCGACGGTCACGCAACAGCTGCAGCTCCAGAGTACTCCAGCGCGGCTGAGCGGGCAGCAGGCCACCGCAAAGAGTTCGATCGGCGAAACCTCCCAGTTCGAGCTGGCGTGCCACCAGATGCAGACGCACTTCGCGACAGGCGAACAGGTCGAGTTGCTCGTCAGGCTCTATTACTTTGTAGCCAAACAGGGACCAGACGGGGCGCGGCATGGAGGACTCCAGGGAGGGTGCGCAACATTAGCCGAAAGCGAGCCGCGGGAAAAGCGTCAGAGCATGGGTTCCAGGGTCGGCCACAGGTTGTCCAGCAACCGCGGCTGGGCCTGCGCCCGAGGGTGAATCCCATCGGATTGCATCATTTCCGGCACACCGCCCACCCCCTCGAGGAAGAAAGGTACCAGCGGCACCTGCTTCTCCGCGGCCAGCGTGCTGTAGACATTCGCGAAAGCCGTGATGTAACGAGCCCCATAGTTCGGTGGCAAGCGCATACCGAGCAGCAGCACCGAGGCACCCTGCTCCTTGGAGCTGTCGATCATGCTGGCAAGATTCTGTTGCAATTGCGCCGGCGGCTGGCCGCGCAATCCATCGTTGCCACCAAGCTCGATTATCACCAGTTCCGGCTTGTGCTCAGCTAGGAGCGCGGGAAGCCTGGACAGCCCACCAGCACTGGTGTCGCCGCTGATCGAGGCGTTCACCACACGCTGCTTGTAACCCTTCTCGGCAAGGCGTTTCTCCAGCAAGGACACCCAACCTTGACTGGATTCCAGCCCGAAAGCGGCACTGATACTATCGCCGACGACCAGCACGGTCCCCGCCATGGCCTCCTGCGCCAACAGAAACAGGGACAGGCAGCCGCCCAACAACCAGGCACGCATTGGATTCTCCATGAGCGCAAGCATTCTCGATGCGCGGAACCTTAGCAAAGTGGTTCCCAGCGCGGAAGGCGAGCTGACCATCCTTCACGACCTCTCCCTCAACCTCGGCAAGGGCGACAGCCTGGCCATCGTCGGCAGCTCCGGCTCTGGCAAATCCACCCTGCTTGGCCTGCTCGCCGGGCTCGACCTGCCCAGTGCCGGCGAAGTGCACCTGGCGGGCCGCGCCCTGTCGAGCCTGGACGAAGACCAGCGTGCGCGGGTTCGCGCAGAACATGTCGGCTTCGTGTTCCAGTCGTTCCAGTTGCTGGACAACCTCAACGCACTGGAAAACGTCATGCTCCCGCTGGAGCTGGAAGGTCACCGGGATGCCCGCGCACGCGCACGCCAACTGCTTGAGCGGGTCGGCCTTGGCCAGCGACTCAGCCACTATCCGCGCCAGCTTTCCGGTGGCGAACAGCAACGAGTCGCCATCGCTCGCGCCTTTGCCGCCGAGCCCGATGTGCTCTTCGCCGACGAGCCCACCGGCAACCTCGACAGCCATACCGGCGAGCGCATCAGCGACTTGCTCTTCCAGCTCAACCAGGAACGCGGCACCACCCTGGTACTGGTGACTCATGACGAGCGTCTGGCCCATCGCTGCCGTCGCCTGATCCGCCTCGAAGGCGGGCGCCTGGTCGAGCAGGTGGAGCCCTGATGCGACGACTGCCGTTCGCGCGCCTGCTGGCAATGGCCGCACGCCAGCTGTGGCGCGATGCCCACAGCGGCGAGCTACGCGTGCTGTTCTTCTCCCTGCTGGTCGCAGTCGCCGCCAGCAGTGCCATCGGCTACTTCAGTGCCCGCCTCAATGCCGCCATGCTGCTACGTGCAACTGAGTTCCTCGGTGCCGACTTGCTGCTCAGTGGCTCATCTCCAGCCAAGGCCGAACAGATCGACAGCGGCCTGCAGCTAGGCCTGAGGCACGCCCGCGCGGTGGAGTTCTCCAGCGTGATCGCCGCTGACAGCGGGATCCAGCTATCCAGCGTCAAGGCCGTCGACCTCGCCTATCCATTGCGCGGGGAACTGAAGAGCGCGGCGCAGCCCTATGGCGAAGAAACGACTGGCAGCGGCCCCGAACCCGGCGAAGCGTGGGCCGAGGCACGCTTGTTCGCCACCCTGAATCTCAAACCCGGCGACAGTATCGACGTCGGCCAGAAGACCCTGCGCCTGACACGGGTGCTGACCTACGAGCCGGATCGCGCCGGCGACTTCTACAGCCTCACCCCACGGGTGCTGATCAGCCTGGACGACCTCGAAGCGACCGGTGTAGTACAGCCCGGCAGCCGCGTACGCTATCGCGAACTCTGGAGTGGCCCTGATGAACGCCTGAGTCGTTACCGGGCTGCCATTGAACCCGGCCTGGAGGCCAACCAGCGGCTGGAAGACGCTCGCCAGGGTAACCGCCAGATCGGCGGCGCCCTTGGCCGTGCCGAGCGCTACCTGAACCTGGCCAGTCTCGCTGCCGTATTGCTCGCCGGGGTTGCCGTGGCCCTGTCCGCCGCTCGCTTCGCCGCGCGCCGCTATGACGCCAGCGCCTTGCTGCGCTGCCTTGGATTGTCTCGCCGTGAAGCCCTACTTCTATTCGGCCTGCAACTGGCGTTACTGGGCCTGCTCGCCAGTGCGCTGGGCGCCCTGTTCGGCTGGCTTGCGCAGGCGGTGCTGTTCAAACTGCTGGGCGGGTTGCTGCCAGCAGTGATTCCCTCCGGTGGCATGGTGCCAGCGTTGGCGGGAATCGCCACCGGACTGCTTGCCCTTGCCGGCTTCGCCCTGCCGCCACTGGCTGCGCTGGGTCGAGTTCCACCACTGCGGGTTCTGCGCCGCGACCTGCTGCCGCTGCCCCCCAGCGCCTGGCTCATATACGGTGCCGCACTTCTAGCCCTCGGCCTGATCATGTGGCGCCTGAGCCTCGACCTGAAACTCACGCTCGCACTGCTCGGCGGCGGCCTGGTCGCCGCCCTGTTGCTGGGCGGCGCGCTACTGGCTGGACTGAAAGGACTGCGGCGACTCCTGGCCAGTGCAACCCTGCCCTGGCGCCTGGGCCTCGGCCAACTGTTGCGCCACCCCCTGGCGGCAGCCGGACAATCGCTGGCATTCGGCCTGATCCTGTTGGCCATGGCGTTGATTGCACTGCTGCGCGGCGAACTACTGGA
The DNA here is from genome assembly GCF_005502555.1 of Pseudomonas sp. D(2018). Lineage (NCBI taxonomy): Bacteria > Pseudomonadati > Pseudomonadota > Gammaproteobacteria > Pseudomonadales > Pseudomonadaceae > Pseudomonas > Pseudomonas sp. D(2018). The sequence continues at coordinate 17,181 of NZ_SCOK01000044.1, read as the reverse complement.
CACCTGGCAAAACCAGCTACCGGAGAACGCACCTAACCATTTCGCCCTTAATGTCCTGCCTGCCGAGAAGGAGGCCTTCGCCAAACGCCTTGCCAGCCTCTCGCCCCACCCCACACCACTCTACCCAGTGGTGCCTGGCCGCCTCACCGCCATCAATGGCGAAGCTGTACGCAAGCTCGTCAGCAAGGAATCCCAGGGCGAGCGTGCCGTGCAGCGTGACCTCAGCCTGACCTGGTCGGCCATGCTGCCGAGTGATAACCGGCTGGTGGCGGGTCACTGGTGGACTGACCTGCCGAAAGGCGCGTTGCCGGGCGTATCGGTGGAAGCCAAGCTCGCCGAAAGCCTTGGGCTCAAGCTTGGCGACCGCCTCAGTTTCAGCGTGGGCGGCCTGCAGCGAGATGCCCAGGTGACCAGCCTGCGCGAAGTGGACTGGGACAACTTCCAGCCGAACTTCTACATGATCTTCGCCCCGGACACCCTTTCCGACCTCCCCGTCACCTACCTCACCAGCTTCTACCTGCCCCCGCGCCACGACCGCGAGCTGGTGGAGCTGTCCCGTGCCTTCCCCGCCGTCACCCTGCTGCAGGTGGAGGCCATCCTGGCGCAGCTGCGTAGCATCCTGGCCCAAGTCACCCTGGCCGTGGAGTTCGTGCTGCTCTTCGTCCTCGCCGCAGGTCTTGCCGTGCTGTTCGCCGGACTGCAATCCACGCTGGACGAGCGCATCCGCCAAGGCGCCTTGCTCCGCGCGCTCGGCGCCGAACGGCAGCTCTTGCTGAAGGCACGGCGTGCAGAGTTTGCGCTGCTCGGTGCCTGCAGCGGTCTGCTCGCGGCACTCGGCTGCGAACTGGTCAGCGCCCTGCTCTACCGCTTCGCCTTTGACTTGCACTGGCAGCCCCACCCCTGGCTGCTCCTGCTGCCGTTGCTGGGCGCCCTGCTGGTCGGTACCGCCGGAGTGATTGGCACGCGACGCGCACTCAACGCCAGCCCACTGACGGTCCTGCGCGAAGCTTGATAGGCTTTGCCTCCCGAATTCCTGCAGGACCGCCATGAGCCGTTATCGCCCACCCCGCACCGCCGGAACGCCCTTGATCACCCCGGAAGGCGAAGCCCGCCTGCGCGCTGAGCTCCATGAGCTGTGGCACGTACGCCGGCCCAAGGTCACCCAGGCCGTGAGCGAAGCGGCTGCCCAGGGAGACCGGTCGGAGAACGCCGAGTACACCTACGGCAAGAAGATGCTGCGAGAGATCGACAGCCGCGTGCGCTTCCTGACCAAGCGTCTGGAAAACCTCAAGGTGGTGCGCGAACGTCCGGCCGACCCCGGCAAGGTCTACTTCGGCGCCTGGGTGACCCTGGAAGACGACGATGGCGAGCAAGCCCGCTACCGCATCGTCGGGCCCGACGAATTCGACCTGAAGCAGAACCAAATCAGCATCGACTCCCCCTTGGCACGCGCCTTGGTGGGCAAGGCGCTGGACGCCGAAGTGCGGGTCAACGCCCCGACGGGGGAAAAGACCTGGTACGTGGTCGAGATCGATTATCCGTAGAGCGACGGGATTGGGGCGATACGCGACGAATCAACGGCGAGTAATCAGCCCCTGCCGCGCCACCCGCACCAGTTGGCTGAGCGCTTCTGGCAGCGCCTCCGCCGAAGGCGCCTGGATCACGGCCATGTCAAAGCTGTCGGACGAGAAACGCGCGAGCGACTCGCCTTCGCGAACGAACTGAATGAGGAAGTTGCGTGGGCGACCCCAGCGCTGGGGCCAACCTTCGAGATAACGCAGGAGTGTCGGCTGATGGGAACCGCCGAGCAGTATTCGGGGATTGCGCAATACCAGCCCAGTGGTGATCGGGGCTAGTCGGAGCAGCGGTTGGGGACAGGTCATGGTGTCATGTCTCCGCCTCATTGGATCCCGCTGGGCAGCGGTGAGAGGCGACACCGAACCAGCGCTTTAGCGGTATTTCGAAGTCTCTGAAGACTTCCGCGCCCCGCAAGTAGCTGACTAAATCGGCGCATGGGGCGACATCCTAGAGAAGCCCGCGCAATACTGTCAAGGCGACCACTTCGCCCTGCGAGACGCCCATGAGCACCCCGCCGCTGCGCCTGTTCTTCGCTATTCCCTGCTGCCCGCAACTGGTCCGCGACATCAGCGATTGGCGCGCCCGGAACCCCATCGATGGCAAGTCCGTGGCGCCCGAGAACCTGCACATGACCCTCGCCTTCCTCGGCTCGCAACCCCGAGGCCAGGTGGCGTCACTGGAGGCATTGGCCGCAAGCCTGACGCCCACGGCGTTCACCCTGCAGCTGGATCGCCTGGCGCGCTGGAAGAACGGCTTGCTGTACCTGGCACCGAGCAGGACTCCACCCGCCCTGACCGACCTGGAGCACAGTCTGCGTGAAACATTGCTAAGTGCAGGCTTCAACCTGGAGACACGCCCGTTCAAGCCCCACCTGACCCTGGCCCGCCACTGCCCGAGACTGCCCTCCGCACTCACCCCAACCTTCGATTGGCCGGCCACCGAATTCACCCTCTATGCCTCGGAAAACAGCGCCAGGGGCACCCGCTATCACGCCATCGGACAATGGCCGTTGCGGCCTCCGACCCCAGCCTGACGTTTCGCCCCGTAACAGGAAACTCGCCGACATCATTGGGTGAACGGATGTAAACATCTGCAAAAAGCCCAATCCAGAGCACTTATCCGCATCTCGCGTCCGGTGGCATGATTCCTGCCATTCGCCCTGCTTGAAGTGCACGCCCAGGATGGGCGTGGCCGCGCCACGGAATGCAGTCCGGCCCTCCCACGCACAACAGTCGAGAGCGCACATGAAGAAAAACAAGACCCTGCTCGCCCTATGCCTTGCCACCGGTCTCGCCGCCTCCGGACAGACCCAGGCCCTCTGGTTCGGCTCCAGCGGTTATACCCAGACCCGCTACCCGATCGTCCTCACCCACGGCATGCTCGGATTCGACAGCATCCTCGGCGTCGACTACTGGTACGGCGTTCCCTCTGCACTGCGCCGCGACGGCGCCCGCGTCTACGTCACCGAAGTCAGTCAGCTGAACACCACCGAAGCCCGCGGCGAAGAGCTGCTCGAGCAGGTAGAAGAAATCGTCGCGATCAGCGGCAGCCCCAAAGTCAACCTGATCGGTCACAGCCATGGCGGCCCGACCATTCGCTACGTGGCTGCCGTACGCCCTGACCTGGTCGCCTCCGCCACGAGCGTTGGCGCGCCACACAAGGGTTCGGCCACCGCCGACTTCATCCGCAACGTGCCGCCAGGCTCTGCCGGCGAAGTCTTGCTGGCCGGCATCGTCAACGGCCTGGGTGCGCTGATCAACTTCCTCTCCGGCAGCAGCAGCGACCTCCAGCAGAACGCCCTCGGCGCCCTGGCGTCACTCAACAGCCAAGGTGCCGCCGCCTTCAACGCCCGATTCCCGCAGGGACTGCCCACCACGTCCTGTGGAGAAGGTGCCTACCAGGTCAATGGCGTGCGCTACTACTCCTGGAGTGGAACCAGCCCGTTGACCAACGTGCTGGATGTCAGCGATGCCCTGCTCGGTGCCAGTTCCCTGGCCTTCAACGGCGAAGCCAACGACGGCCTCGTGGGACGCTGCAGCTCGCACCTGGGCAAAGTCATCCGCGACAACTACCGAATGAACCACCTGGACGAGGTCAACCAGACGCTTGGACTGACCAGCCTGTTCGAAACAGATCCGGTCACCGTCTATCGTCAACAGGCCAACCGGCTGAAGAACGACGGGCTCTGAGCCCCTTCCGCGGGGTCTTCCGGCCCCGCACTTGCCCAGCCTGCCGAGAGCTCCAGTGAAAAAACTTCTGCTGCTGCTTCCCATCGCCTTTGCCGGCGCCCTGGCCATCCTGCTGCAATGGGGCGGCAATCCGGCCCCGGCGGCCTCCGGCGGCGCCCCGCCACTCAGAACTGCCGCCACGCCAACCACACTGGCGGTGGCACCTACCACCGTCCTCGTTCCAGGCAATCCCCCTGTGACGCCGCCCAACAAGCAAGCCATGCCTGCGTCGCTGGCCGGAACGGACGTGGATGGCCGCTTCCATCTCGATGCCGCAGGCAACCTGCTCGTCACTGAGGACATCCGGCGCATCTTCGATTACTTCCTCAGCACCCAGGGAGAAGAACCCCTGAGCGGCAGCATCCAGCGCCTGTGGGGCCATATCACCGAGCAACTGGACGCACCGGCCGAGGAACAGGCACTGGCATTGCTTGACCAGTACCTCGATTACAAGCGCCAACTGGTGCAACTGGAGCGCGAACTGCCGCTGCTCGCCGACCTCACGGCCCTGCGCCAGCGGGAAGCGGCGGTACAAGCGCTGCGGGCGAGGATATTCAGCGCCGATGCTCATCAGGCGTTCTTCGCCAACGAAGAAGCCTACAACGGCTTTACGCTGCAGCGCCTGGCCATTCAGCGGGATACCGCCCTGGACCCTGCGGGCAAGGCTGCGGCCATCGACCAGTTGCGCAGCACTCTGCCCGAGGCACTGCAGGCCATGGCTGCCAGCCAGCTCCAGGCGGAACTCCGTGCCCAAGTGGGTGCGCTTCAGGCCGCAGGCGGCAGCCCTGAGCAGGTTCGCCAGCTGCGCCAGCAATTGGTCGGCGCCGAGGCCACGGCCAGGCTGGAAACCCTGGATCAGCAACGCCTGCACTGGCAGCAGCGATTGCAGGCCTACCTGAAGGAAAAAACGCGTATAGAGGCCAGCGAGGGCCTCAGTCCGAGCGACAAGGCTGCGGCCATCAGCCGCCTGGAAGAAGAAGGATTCAATCCGCAGGAGCGTTTGCGCCTCCGTGCCGCGGCCGAACTGGCAGCGGCACGGAAAAAGCAGCCCTGAAACGCAAAGAGGCCCGCCGAAGCGGGCCTCTTTCATTGCCTGGTTCAGTTGGCCAGGTTGCGATCCAGGGACATCTTGCCGGCACCTTCGATCAGCAGGGTGCCGCTGATCAGGGCGAGGATCATGGCGTATTCGTAGCCACCGTTGGTGATGAAGAAGCCGCTGGCCCAGTGCACACTGAACACGGCCACCACCATCGCAACGACCAGTGCAGCTGCGGCCGGACGCACCAGCAAGCCGATCACCAGGGCCAGGCCACCGAAGAACTCCGCACTTCCCGCCATCAGGGCCATGAGGTAGCCGGGAGTCAAGCCGATGCTTTCCATCCACTGCCCGGTACCCGCCAGGCCGTGACCGCCAAACATGCCAAAGAGCTTCTGTGCGCCATGAGCCATGAAGGTCAGGCCGGTAATGATCCGTAGCAAGGTGATGCCATAACCGGCGTTAGTAGCGAGGATGGGTTTGATCGGGTTGCTCATCGAGGTGTTCCTTGTGTTGTGGGAGTCGATGAACACAAGCTTAGTAGAATTATTTGATATTAAAATCGCAAATTTCTTAGCGAAATAATCGATTAATTCGATTATTTACGCGTCTTACCGGCCTTTTTCGAAGGTTCCAGTAGATAACGCTCGCGGTCGTACGCCAGGTAGTACTTGTTCACGCTGTTGACGTAGCTCACGACGCCCATACCCGCTTGCTCACCGGCGATGCGCTCCACCTGGAAGAACCATTGGTTCGAGTTCAGGCCACGGCGCCTGGCCTCGGCACGCATCGCCTGGACCCGCTGCGGACCAAGGTTGTAGGCAGCGAGGACAAAGGCCATTCTCTCGCGCTCGTCGAGTTGGGCGCTGGCGAAGAAGTTACGACGCAGCATGGCCAGATACTTGGCAGAAGCCTGCACGTTGTTATCGAGCTTCTGGATGTTCCCCACTCCGACGCTACGCGCCGCGCCGGGGGTGATCTGCATCAGCCCGGTGGCGCCGCTGGCGCCCTTGGCGGCGGGGTTCAGGCTGGACTCCTTATAGGCAAGCGCGGCCAGGCTGAGCCAATCGAAGTCGTGCTGGTCCGCGTAGCGCTGCAACACCGGGCGCACCCGTTCAAGGCGTTGGCGTTCGTTGCGCGCCAGGGGGTTATGCACCCTGTACAAGCGCCGATACACGCGCTGGAAAGCCGCGTCCTGGTCATCCGGCGCCCGGTACCCGGCCAGGAATCGGTTGACGCTGGCTCGCAGTGTCGGAGCATCCCGGCGGACGAACCAGGTCATGTCTCCCTGCCGGTCCAGCACCAGGTGCCTGTCGAGGCGCAGCTTGGGCATCACCTTGGCCCAGCGCTCGGCGATCGGCTGCTCCACCGCCGTCAGTGGAAAGATGCCGGCCTGGACCATCTCCAGCACATCCTCCACCGCCAGGGTCGGATCGACCCATTCAACAACGATGGGTGCCAGCTTACGCCCGGCAAGCTTCTCGTTCACCTGGCGCAACGCCTCGCCGGCGGCACTGCCCACGGGCAGCGCGATGCTACGACCGGACAACTGCTCCAGGCGTTGATAACGGCGCTGCCCCTGGCGGCTGACCAGCACCAGCGGCACATCCTTGCGCAGTGGCGCACTGGCGCTGACATTAGCGCCAACGCGCTGATTGATCAGTTCTCCCGGTGCCACCAGATCGCCCTCGCCTCGCTGTAGCGCAGCAAGCAACTGGTCCTTGGACCTGGGCAAGATCTTCAGCTTGATTTCACGCCCGTCGCGGGCGTTGCGGTTGAGAAACTGCTCGAAAGCACGGATGCGGTGGTACTCGACGCCGACCGGCTCGCCCTTGACCTCACCGGAGCTGTTGCGACTCTGGTTCACCAACACTTTGAGCACACCCGTGCGACGAATCTGTGCCAGGTCCCGAGCTTCTGCCGGCTGCTGCCAGACTTCCGGCGGCCCTGCCAGGCGCGCGCTCGCCGGATAGGGCAGCAGCGCCAGCAAGCAGAGCAGGAAGAGCAGCGGTCGCGTCATCGATTCTCCAGGGACTGGGCGGGGTGTCAGCGCGCGCCCGAACGTGTAGAGCTGCTGCGCCGCGAATCCTTGGCTGGCGAGCGAGGGGCGCGGAGAGTGTCACAGCTTCGCGCTCGAAGCCAGTCAAAGCGTGGTATCGACTTCAACATATGCCGCCAAGTTCCTGTAAATATTGATTTTTTTAGAATTATTTCGAGCTTTGTTATGCTGCCCTGCTCCAACCTGAGGTAGCACCATGCAACTCATCGACATCGGCGTCAATCTGACCCACCCCAGCCTCGCCCGCGACGTCCGGGCCCTGCTGGAGCGCGCCCGGGCAGCCGGCGTCTGTCAGTTGGTGCTGACCGGCACCAGCCTCGAAGACAGCGAGAAGGCCCTGCTGGCCGCCGAGCAACTGGATGAAAGCGGCCTGCGCCTGTTCAGCACCGCCGGCGTCCATCCCCATGAAGCGAGTGACTGGAACAGCGATAGCCAACGGCAACTGCGCGCGTTGCTGGGTGAAGCGCGGGTACGTGCAGTAGGCGAATGCGGCCTGGACTTCAACCGCGATTTCTCACCACGCCCGCAGCAGGAAAAAGCCCTGGAAGAACAATTGGCCCTGGCCGTCGAACTGGGCAAACCGGTGTTCCTCCACGAACGCGACGCCGACGAACGCCTGCTGGCCATCGTGCGGGAGTTCCGCGACCGGTTGACCGCCGCCGTCGTGCATTGTTTCACCGGCGAGAAGCGCGCTCTCTACGGCTACCTCGACCTCGACCTGCACATCGGCATTACCGGCTGGATCTGCGACGAACGCCGTGGCACCCACCTGCACCCCCTGGTGCGCGACATTCCCCGTGGCCGCCTGATGCTCGAAAGCGACGCGCCTTACCTGCTGCCTCGCTCCCTGCGACCCAAGCCCAAGCACGGCCACAACGAACCGGCCTTCCTCACCGAAGTGCTGCGAGAGGTCGCCCTGCACCGTGGCGAAAGCCAGGAAGAACTCGCCCTTCACACCACCGCATGCGCGCGCGCTTTCTTCGGGCTGCCGGCCACCGACTGAGCGACGCGACCCCGTTTCCTGTTGACTCGGATCAACTCCGGTAGGAAATTTCTGTCGGAAAATACTGGCACCTTGCCAATACTGTCCGAGTCACAAGAAGAACATCATGGGTACCTGGATTCGCGATATTTCCCTGAAGTACAAGTTCTGGGCCGTCAACGCGGTCGCCTTCTTCACCACCCTGCTGCTGGTCTTGCACGCGCTCCTCCTGGAGCAGCAGGGCCGTGCCGACGATGCCCGCGCCGCCGCCGCGACCCAAGCGCAGCTGCTCAAGTCCTGGCCCGCCGATCAGCCCCTTCCCGCTTCGCCCCGGATCATCACATTCAACGCTGGCAGCGCCCCGCAATTGCCCGGCGGCCACGCCCTGGCCAAGGCCAATGGCTGGGTGGCACTGGAGCACGACAACCTGCTCGGCAGTGATCCCACCACCGGCGCCCAGGTGATCGAGCGCCCCGACGGCCAGCGTGTCGCAGTGCTGGCCAGCAGCCCGAGCCTGATCCAGCTGTTCGGTGACCGCGCCATCGAGTATGCGATTTCCGTGTTCCTGCTGATGGTTGCCTTGCTGGCGGCATCGCAGCTGCTGATCCGATTCCTGCTCAGCCACCTGAACACCCTCAAGGACGTGATGCTCCACGTCGAGCGCAGCGGCGACCTCTCTGCCCGCGTGCCGCTCGACAGCCGTGACGAGGTGGGCCAGATGGCCAGCGCCTTCAATGCCATGCAGGCCGGCTACGAACGCGTGGTCAGCACCGTGGCCCAGGCCGTTGCCCGCCTTGACGAGGGGGCCGCACGCCTGGCCAACAGCATGGGTGAGGTCCGTCAGGGGATGCTCGGCCAGCAGAGCGAGACCGACCAGGCGGCCACCGCCATCAACGAGATGTCCGCCACCGTCCACCACATCGCCCAGCATGCGGCGGACACCCGCGACCAGTCGCAAAATGCCGACCAGCTAGCCGGTGCCGGGCAGTTGGTGGTGGAACGCGTCGAGCACTCCATCGCCGGGCTTTCCTCCGGGGTGCAGCAGACCGCCGAAACCATCCAGCGCCTGGCCGAGGACAGCCAGAAGATCAGCGGCGTGGTCAACGTCATCCACGGCATCGCCGAGCAGACCAACCTGCTGGCGCTGAACGCAGCCATCGAGGCCGCTCGCGCCGGGGAAATGGGCCGTGGCTTCGCCGTGGTGGCGGACGAGGTTCGCAACCTGGCCAAGCGCGTACAGGACTCCACTGACGAGATCACCAGCATGATCAACACGCTCCAGGCCGGTACGCGCGACGCGGTGGAGTTCATGCGAGAAAGCTCGATCAAGGCCGATGATTGCGTGCAGGCCGCCCATGAAGCCGGCGCGGCCCTGGCAGCCATCACTGGCGCGGTAGCGCAGATGCGCCAGAGCAACACACAGATCGCCGTGGCGGCCGAGCAACAGAGCCAGGTGGCCGAGGAAATGACCCGCGCGGTGGTGGGTATTCGCGACGTCACCGAACTCACCGTCAGCCAGACTGTGGAATCCGCCGCCACCAGCAATGAACTGGCGGGGCTGGCCAGCGAGCTATCCCAGGCCATACGCCAGCTCAAACTGCGCGCCTGACGACTCGCAGTGGCCTATCTGCTCCATAGGAAGAAGGCATTCGCCGGCTCGCAAGGGCCGGACTATGCTGCCGACATTCCCTCAAGGAGCCGGTCATGGGCAAACGACTTCCCAATCTGCATGCATGGCAATGGCGGACCTACGCCGACAACCACCAGCATCCCGCCAACCTGATCCTGCATGTGATTGCCGTGCCGTTGTTCATCGTCGCGGCGATCACCCTGGTCTATGGCTTGTTCAGCTTCAGCTTCCGGCCATTCGTGCTGGGGATCATCGGCATCATTGCCTCCCTGGCCCTGCAGGGGCGCGGGCACAAGCTCGAAGGGGTGCAACCAGAGCCATTCAGCGACCGCAAGGACGCCATAGGCCGACTACTGGTGGAGCAATTCGTCACCTTTCCGCGCTTCCTGCTCAGTGGCCAGTGGTGGCGCAACTGGCGCAAGAAGCGCTGAAAACCGGCGCACGGTAGTTCGCTGGAGCGGTGGAGTTTGCGATTCCCGTCTATCAGCACTGATGGGTATCGCTTCGCTCAACGCCATCCTACGGATACGGGATGACGACAGTTCCAGCCAAAGCGTTAGTGCCATGGATTGGGGCTCAGCCGAACACCACCACTGTCTGCCGACTCATGGCCACCAGTTCGCCGTCCGGCGTCCACAAGGCCGCCGCAGCGTGGCCATAACCATCGCGGGCATGCTCGATGCGCGCGCGGTACTTGCACCAGTCGTGGGTATCCAGCTTCGGTAGTGGCTGCACGAATTCGATGGTCCAGGTCAGGGTGCTGCCCGGTGCGGGCTCCGGCAGGTGCGGCACGGTAGCCGGCGGCCAGGCATCCACCAGGGCCAGCAGGTGGGCCTCGGCAATCGGTTCACGCGCCACGTCTCCACGGAAACGCACCCAGCCCCCCATGTCACGCTCGCGACTGTTGGAGAATGGCATGCCGCCAATGGACCAGCGCATGGCCAGATGACGGGTGAACTCCGGGGTAACGCCCGGAATGAAGGGCAGTTCGAAGCAGTCGGCAGCCGGCTTCATCTCGGGAGCGGGTTCAGCATCCATGCGCACCACCGACTGGCGCGACCCACCGAAACTGCCTTGCACCAGCGCTACCACCTGCCCCTTCTGCACCACGCGGCAGAACACCTGGCTCACCGCTTTACCCTCGCGCAACAACTCGGCCTCGAAACTGGCCGGTACTTCGGGCTCCAGAGGACCGACAAAGGTGGTCGCCAGGGAACGCACCGGCCGGCCCGGCTCGACCTTCGCCCGCATGGCTTCGAAGGCCAGTGCGGCGACCACGCCACCGAAGACCGCCCGCCCCTGCCCCCAGGTCGCAGGCACTACCACGCCGCTCGGAATGCTGCGAGCCGCCTGGATCAATTCGGAAAAGTTCATCAGAAATCCCTGTAGTGAAACGCCCAAGCGGCGATCTTAGGGCATTGCCTCTCCGGCTCGAAAGTCGCGCCGCAAGGCAGCCACGCCAACACCAAGGGGAGAACGGCCAAGGTCGGTTCAGGCGAGGCGCCGCAAGAGCTTCTCCAGCACCCGGTCCGAGCGAACTTCCGCCGCATGCAGCGCCACTTGCCAGGCGCGAATTCGCGGTCGCAGGTCCGGCTCCCGCTCCGCACGGGCCAGCCACTGGACATGGTCGTGCCACTTGCCCAGCGCGGACTGCGCCCCCACCAGCAGACGCCGGGTCTTGGGAGACAGCTCGACGACTCCCGGGTAAGCGTCCAGCCCATAGCGCAGGCGCTTGATCAGCAGACGCAGGCGATGCCGGTCGTGCGAGGGGTCGCGCAGCCCGTCTTCGAGCCGACGCCGACTCTTGGCAAGGAACTTTTCGATGGCCTTGCGCCCCCCCTTCAGCAGCCCTTCGCGATCACACACCCGCATCAGATGCGGCCAGGCGCCGAGCACCTGAAACAAGCGCGACAGTTCCGGCGCCAGGAGGAACTGCGCATAGCCGGTGCGCCGCGCTTGCTCGTGATCCTGCGTCAGTCGGTCCAGGCCGTGACTGCGAAGTTCGACGATCAGGACTTCCAGGTCCCGCAGCGGGCCGCTCAGCGTGGCCACGTCAGCCGCAGCCTGGCTCAGCACATCCACTGCGGGCAGCCCACGAAACGGACGCAGCAAGCTGCGCAGGCGCCTGGTCGCTACTCGCAGGTCATGCAGGGCCTCGTCATCCGTCCCGGCGGCCAGGCGTTCGATGCAGGCGTTCAGACGAATTTCAAGACCAATCACCTGAGCAATCAGGTCGTCCAGCGAACTGGCCATGTTCAGACTCTCCAGGTATCAGGCCCATACACGGGCGCGGCACTATTGAGCATGGATCATCCGCGCACGCCCCGCAGGCGCCAGGGCAATCCCTTACGTAGGGCACGCAGGGGCCTGGCCGGGTCGAGCCCCTGGCGACTGCCATAGCGGCTCGCTTCGAAAGCCCCAAGGAAAGCACGGATCAGCGCAGCCTGCCGCGGCAGCTCGCGAGCCGCTCGCTCAGCGAAGGCCCGCGGCCCTTCACCCTTGCCGCGCACCACGCCATGACGCGCCAGGAGCCGCTCGAAAACCTGGAACTGGCGCAATTGCGGGTCGCGTTCACGCCGCCAGGGGGCGAACAGAAACAGTGCCAGTACTGCCATCAGCACCGCGCCGGCCCCCACCAGGCCCACGCCGAGGGCACGGCTGTCCAGGCTGCCGAACCAGCGCCGCACCAGTTCGACCTGGGCTTCGCCCTGATAACCCAGCACCCAGCGCTGCCAGCCGTAATTGAGATTGTCCCAGGCAAGCCGAGCCTGGTTCAGCCAGGCCAACTGTCGATAGCGCAAGGGCGACAGGGGTGAACCCTCGAGGAAGCTCTGCTCCCCCGCCACGGCCTCTTCCAGGCCCTGCTCGATGCGGTTCGGCGCCACCTGGAAGGTCGGGTCGACACTGATCCAGCCACGCCCCGGCAACCAGTACTCCACCCAGGCATGGGCATCGAACTGATGCACCAGCACGTAGTTGCCGGCCGGATTGAGCTCGCCTCCCTGGTACCCGGCCACCACCCGTGCGGGAATGCCGGCGGCGCGCAAGACGAAGGTCATCGCACCTGCGTAGTGAGCGCAGAACCCCCGACGGGTATCGAACAAGAAACCATCGATATTGTCCGCCCCCAGCGGCGGCGGTTTGAGCGTGTAGACATAGGGTTCGCGGTGAAAATGCGCCAGCAGCGCATCCACCAGCGCCTGCGGATCGGTGTGCCGTTGCTTGAGCTCAGTCGCCCAGGCCCGCGTGCGCGGCTCGCCTTCGGGCGGCAACTGCAGGGTCCGGCTCAGTGTTCCGGGATTACCCTCGGGCTCGCGCACCGCCTGAGGCCAGGAAGTGACCTGGTAGAGCAGCGAACGGTCCACCGGCCGACGTCGTTCCAGACGGAAGTCGGCCGTGGCGCGCACGCCCTCCTCGCTCGTCTCGGCGACATCCAGACCAAACAGCCAGGGCCTGCCGCTGGCTTGCATGACGATGCTGTAGCGCAGCGCTTCACCTTCCTTGCGCCAGTCGGCAGCCGGTGCATGCTGGGCACCCAGGGACTGGGACCAGCGACGCCCATCGAAGCGCTCGAGAGTCAGCGCGCGCCAATAGAGCTGGCTCATCGGCGGCACCGGCCCATCGAAACTGGCGCGGAAGGCCAGATCGCCGGAGCGACTGAGTTCTGCGATGTCGGCCGGACTCATGGCATCCGACAGCCCCGTGACACCCTTGTCGTTCGGCAGCGGCAGTGACCAGAGCGGCCCCAGCCGCGGAAAAAACAGGAACAGCAGCAGCATCAGTGGCACCGCTTGCAGCAGCAGGCTGCCGGCGGCTTTCAGCGGCACCAGCGGGCGCTCGGCGAAGCGGCTCTGCTGCAGCCCCACCAGGGCGGCCAGCAAGGCACAGAGGGGCAAGAGGCTGTAGAGGGCGGCGAGCATGCCGTCGTTGAACAGGTAGGCAGTGACCTGGGTGAAGAAGCCCAGCAGGATCAGCACCAGGGCGTCGCGCTGGCTGCGCAACTCCACCAATTTGAGGATGAACACCGCCACCAGCAGCACGACGGCCGCCTCCAGCCCCACCAGGGTGCCCCGTGAGAGGAACACGCCCAGGGCCATGGCCAGGATCAGCGCGGCCTTGACCACGCCACTGGGGTACTGCGCACGCATGCGGAAGATCTGGATGCGCCAACCGGCGCAGCCCAGCCACATGGCGATGATCCACAGCGGCAGGTAAGGCAAGTGCGGCAGGATCACCAGCACCTGGGCGACCAGCAGCCAGGTGAGGCTGATGCGGGTGATCGGCAGGCCGGTCTTCATTGCTGCCCCCCGAACAGCGCCAGGGCGCGCAGGCAGGCCTCTCGATGGGCCTCACCGGTATCCGGCGCCAGCTCCTGCCTCCCCAGGCGCAAGCCGAAGGGCTGGCCGCGTGCGGAGAACTGCAACACCCAATGGCAGAGCAGGCCCAGGCGCTTTTCCAGGTCGCCGTCCAGCGGCTCCAGGTCAAGCCAGAGATCACGCCCGGCCAACGCGGCGAAGTCCTTCACGAACAAACCCTGCCCTCGCGAATAGGCCTTCCAGTGCAGGCGTCGGCGCGAGTCGCCCGGCTGGTAGGCACGCAGCCCCTGGTAGTCATCCGCGCCGGCGCCGAGCACATGCTGGCCATCGTCGCCGTCCTCGTCGCCGTGTCCCGGTATCAGCGGTAGATCGCCCTCCAGCGGCCGCGGATACACCAGCAGCGCCTGATCCAGGTCCACCCAGCTCCAGGCCACCAGCAGCCCGAGGGGATAGCGGCTTTCGACGCGCAAGCGCCCGGGCCGCAGCCAACCGCGGCGCTCGGTCGGCAGGTGCAGCTCCACCCCACAGGCGCCGTCAGCCACTACGTCCTGCACCTGCAGGGGCAAGGGCAGCCAGCCGAGGGCAATGGCCTGGTGTTCGCGGCCGCCACTTTCCAGGGTGACGTGGAAATGCGCCTGCTCGCCGAGGAACACCGGCGCGCCGCCCGCGGCCTTGAGGTTCAGCCCCGACAGATTACGGAAGGTATGCAGGATGGCCACGAGGAATATGGAGAGCAGCAGGAAGGTCAGCGCGTAGGCCAGGCTGTTCTGGTAGTTGATCGCCACCAGCAACATGGGCACCAGGGCCAACCCGAAGGCGGCGCCGGCGCGGGTGGGCAGGATGAATATCCGCCGCTGATCGAGACGTACCTGACTGGCCGGCGGGATACGCCGGGCCAGCCAGCGAGCGACCTGGAACTCCAGCATCAGAGCGCCGGCACTTCGCGCAGCAGCCACTGCACCAATGCGCCGCCGCCATGTCCTGAAGGATCGGCACGCTCACGCAGGCGGTGGCCGACCACCGAGGGCAGCACGGCCTGGACATCTTCCGGAATCACGTAGTCGCGTCCCGCCAGCAGCGCCCAGGCACGGGCCGCCGACAGCAGCGCCAGGCTGGCACGGGGAGAAAGCCCCCAGGCGAACTGCGGCTGGCTGCGCGTGGCGTCCACCAGGCGCAATACGTAGTCCACCAGCGCGTCGCGAGCCACCACCTTGGGTACTTCCGCCTGGATCAACCCCAGTTCGGCATGGGTGAAGACAGGCTCCATACGCGGTAACAGCGCGCGACGCGCCTCGCCCTGCAACAGGGCCTTTTCCGCGGCCCTGGCCGGATAGCCGAGGGAGAGGCGCATGAGGAAGCGATCCAGTTGCGATTCCGGCAAGGCGAAAGTGCCGCCCTGGCTCACCGGGTTCTGGGTGGCAATGACGAAAAAAGGCTCCGGCAGCGGGCGGGTCGCGCCTTCGATGGTCACCTGCCCTTCTTCCATGGCTTCCAGCAAGGCGCTCTGGCTCTTTGGGGTAGCCCGGTTGATCTCGTCGGCCAGCACCAGCTCGGCGAACACCGGGCCGGGGTGGAAGACGAACTGGCTGCTGTCCTTGTCGAACACCGAGGTGCCCAGGATGTCGCCGGGCAGAAGGTCCGACGTGAACTGGATGCGCTGAAAGCTCAGCCCCAGCACCTTGGCCAGGGCATGGCCCAGGGTGGTCTTGCCCATGCCGGGCAGGTCTTCGATCAAGAGGTGCCCGCGGGCCAGGAGGCAGGTCAGGGCCAGGCGCACTTGCGCTTCCTTGCCCAGCAGTACCTGGTTGACCGCGTGCAGACAGGCGTCCAGTTTCGTTCGCATTCATCGCTCCCTGTGTAATGCGACGATGCTACTGGCAGGCCGGACAATGGCAAAGCGCCCGGCAAACTTTACTCATGAAACTGTGCGTCAGCTCGCTGTGCCGGCCTCCGCATGGAGGTCACCGGAAAGGAAAGCCGCGCCCTCGCAGAACAGGTGCGGGTAAACGCTGGCCAGGTGGTCGAAGAACAGCGCCTCCGGCAGATCGTCGAACTGACCATGGTCCGCCAGGTATTCCATGTAGCGCTCGCCCTGGCGATTGAACGGGTGGAAGACACTGTCGTGACGGCCATCGAACTCCAGTGGCGGAACGTCGAAGAGACGGCACAGCGCCAGGTTGAACGCCGGCGTGGCCTTCACCCAGCGGCCGTCGAGGTACAGCTCGGTGTAACCGTGCATGGCAAACACTTCGCTGCGCAGCAATTCCAACAGCCTGGGCGTAGCCAGGTGGTTGCGCACATCCGCCAGCCCGATGCGCGCGGGAATGCCGCAATGCCGGGCGCAGGCGGCGAGGAGGATCGCCTTGGGCACGCAATAGGACTCCCCGGCAGCCAGCGCGTGGCTGGCCTTGAGTGTCTCGGGTACCCGGCTGAATACGTAGGGGTTGTAGCGGATCTCGTCGCGCACCGAGAGGTACAGGCTGACAGCCTGGTCAATGGGGTCGCGGCTGGCGCCACGGTGTCTTTCGGCGAACTCGACCACCAGGGGGTGGTCACTATCAACGAAGCGGCCGGGCTGCAAGTAGCGCTGCATGGAGGTTCTCCTCAGGGCAATGGCCCCAGTCTATCCAGCACTTTTCCGCTCGGGGTACGACATTCCGGCCAAGCTCGCCGTTCCTGTCGCCATGGTTACCGGTGGCGACCAAGCGCGTGACGGCCCTGCGCCGCCCTCAAGGAGGATCGAGACGGCAGATGCCCCGCAGCTTCGTGCCACTGAAACGGCGCGGCGACGCGTGATAGACGTGGACGACTTCGCCAAGGACGAACTCCCGCTCAGCCAGGGCAAGGTCCGCTGAGCCCGCAGGCAGGACAGCGGGCGCGGAGGACTTTATACTCCCGCGCCCGATCCAGCTTCAGGAAATCCGCCATGGCCAATCCCTACCTCGACCATCACCTCGCTCTGCTCGCCCACCTGCGCAGCATCCTGGTCGCCCTGGGCGAGGCCGAACAGGTTCCCGAGGAGAACCACGCGCTCTTCGTCGAACGTTTCGACGAACTGATGAGTGAACTGCCGCGCGACCCGGAAGGCAGCCTGTACATGGGCCAGGACCTGATCAGCCAGGTCTTCCACCGCTACCCGCAGATCGCCCACCTGGTGCCGCGCGACCTGCTCTGGTTCTTCGGCGGCGATTGCCTGCACTTCATGCCCGACGAGGAAATCGACCTGTTCCAGCGCCTCGACGAGCGCCGCTACGAGGCGGAACAGAACGATGAGCCCTTCGATTGGAACCAGGAGAAGCGGTTGCTAGCCCTGCCGGACAATGGCAGCAAGCACTGAGCCCCACTCCGGGGC
>NZ_SCOK01000043.1:0-48211 GCF_005502555.1 Pseudomonas sp. D(2018) | reverse complement strand
CCTGACCGCGCGCCTCTCCCTGGATGTAGCCCATAAACGACAATGCCCGTATCGATCGATACGGGCATTGTCTTCAGCTTCGACTCAGACGGCTAGGTTTTCACACAGTCTGACTCGCGGGGCCTTGTCATTTCAGGCCGGAAAAGTGTGTGAGCGAAATCATTCGCGAAAGAGCCGTAGGATGGGTTGAGGCACGAAACCCATGCGGACCACGGTTGATGGGTATCGCAAGCTCGCGGAACGCCGCCCGACCCATCCTACGCACTGCATGGCGCCCTACAGGCTCTCGCCGGAAATCTGCGACAATTCCGCCCTTGCCGAAAACGACAGCAGAATCAGCGGACCCGATGAGCGAGCAATCCCCCAGCCCCGAACAACTCCTCAAACGCCTTGAACAGGCCATGGGTGCCGACCGGCATCGCCTGCGCCGACAGCTCCATGAGCTGCGCAAGCACCCGGATGACGCCAAGTTGGCGCAGTGGGTCGAGCGCTTCCAGGCGTCCATCGCGCGAGTCGAGGCCAGGCGCGCCAGCGTGCCGGTGATGCGTTACGACGACGCCCTGCCCATCGCCGCCAAGCGCGACGAGATCAAGGCGGCGCTGGAAAAGCACCAGGTGCTGGTGATTGCTGGCGAGACCGGCTCGGGCAAGACCACCCAGCTGCCGAAGATCTGCCTGGAAATCGGCCGCGGTACCCACGGTCTGATCGGCCACACCCAGCCGCGTCGGCTGGCGGCACGCAGCGTGGCGACCCGGGTGGCGGAGGAAATCGGCAGCCCGCTGGGCGAACTGGTGGGCTACCAGGTGCGCTTCGAGGACCAGTCCAACGAGCGCAGCCTGATCAAACTGATGACCGACGGTATCCTACTGGCGGAAACCCAGCACGACCGCTTCCTCGAACGCTACGACACGATCATCGTCGACGAGGCCCACGAGCGCAGCCTGAACATCGACTTCCTCCTCGGCTACCTCAAGACGCTGTTGCCGCGCAGGCCCGACCTCAAGCTGATCATCACCTCCGCGACCATCGACCTCGAGCGCTTTTCCAAGCACTTCAACGACGCGCCCATTATTGAAGTCTCCGGCCGGACCTACCCGGTGGACACCTGGTACCGGCCGCTGGCCGCCGAGGTGGACGAGGATGGTGAAGCACTGTTCGATGACCTTTCCGTGGACCAGGGCATCCTCCGAGCCCTGGACGAGATCGCCGCTCACGAACGTGAAGTGAGCAAGCGTCCCGGCGACGTGCTGGTATTCCTCCCCGGCGAGCGGGAAATCCGCGACTGCGCCGACGTGCTGCGCAAGGCCAACCTGCGCCACACCGAGGTACTGCCGCTGTACGCGCGGCTGACTCCGGCCGAGCAGCAGAAAATCTTCCAGCCCATGGCGGGCCGCAAGATCGTTCTTTCCACCAACGTCGCGGAAACCTCCCTGACGGTGCCGGGCATTCGCTACGTGATCGACAGCGGTACGGCGCGCATCAGCCGCTACAGCTACCGCGCGAAAGTCCAGCGCCTGCCGGTGGAAGCGGTATCCCAGGCCAGCGCCAACCAGCGCAAGGGCCGTTGCGGCCGGGTCGAGCCGGGCATCTGTGTGCGCCTCTATAGCGAGGACGACTTCCTCTCCCGCCCGACCTTCACCGATCCGGAGATCCTGCGCACCAACCTGGCGGCGGTGATCCTGCAGATGCTGCACCTGCGCCTGGGCGATATCGAGGCCTTCCCCTTCATCGAGCCGCCAGACGGCAAGGCGATCAAGGACGGTTTCACGCTGCTGCAGGAGCTTTCGGCAGTCAATCGCGAGAGCCAGCTCACCCCCATCGGTCGCCAGCTTGCGCGCCTGCCCATCGACCCGCGCCTGGGCCGGATGGTGCTGGAAGGCGCGCGCCAGGGCAGCCTCGACGAAGTCCTGATCGTGGCCGCTGCGCTGTCGGTGCAGGACCCGCGCGAGCGTCCGATCGAGCGCCAACAGGCAGCCGACCAGGCCCATGCGCAGTGGAAGGACGTGGACTCCGACTTCGCGGCGCTGATCAACCTCTGGCGCGGCTTCGAGGAACAGCGCCAGGCATTGGGCTCCAATGCCTTGCGTTCCTGGTGCCGGAAGAACTTCCTCAACTACCTGCGCCTGCGCGAATGGCGTGACGCCCACCGCCAACTGGTGCTGATCTGCCGCGAGCTGAAGCTCTTCCCGGAATCCGGTAAAGGTAGGAGCCAGCTTGCTGGCGAACGGCAGAACGCGCCGGGCGTTCGCCAGCAGGCTGGCTCCCACAAGAGCGGCGAGGCGGCCGAGCGCAGCATCGATTACGCCAAGGTGCACAAGGCCATCCTCTGCGGCCTGCTGAGCCAGATCGGCCAGAAAACCGAAGACGGCGACTACCTGGGTGCGCGCCAACGGCGCTTCTGGATTCACCCCGGCACCGCCATCGCGAAGAAGCGCCCGCAATGGATCATGGCCGCCGAACTGGTGGAAACCACCAAGCTGTTCGCGCGCATGGTGGCGAAGATCGAACCGGACTGGCTGGAGCCCCTGGCCGGCCACCTGGTCAAGAAGAACCACCTGGAGCCCCACTGGGAGAAGCGCCGCGGGCAGGTAGTGGCCTATGAACAGATCACCCTCTATGGCCTGATCATCGTCGGTCGTCGCGCCGTGCATTACGGCCCGGTGGACCCGGAGGTCTCCCGCGAGCTGTTCATCCGCGAGGGGTTGGTGCGTGGCGAAATCCAAAGCCGGGCGAAATGCCTTTCCGCTAATCGCCAACTTCTGGAGAGGCTCGACGAACTGGAAGCCAAGGCGCGCCGTCGCGACATCCTGGCCGATGAGGAAACCCTCTTCGCCTACTATGCAGCGCGCCTGCCGGCGGATATCTACCAGACCGCGACCTTCGAGAAGTGGTATGAGCGGGAGCGGACGAACACGCCCGACCTGCTGATCATGCGCGAGGAAGACGTGCTGGCCCGCGAAGCCAGCGAAGTCACCGCCGCGCAGTACCCGGACACGCTGCACCTGGGTGAGCTGGAGCTGCCGCTGTCCTATCACTTCGAACCGGGCCACCCACGCGATGGCGTGACCCTGCGAGTGCCGGCGCCGCTGTTGCCGCAACTGCCGCCGGAGCGCCTGGAATGGCTGGTGCCGGGCCTGCTGGAAGCCAAGTGCGTGGCCCTGGTGCGCAACCTGCCCAAGGCCATCCGCAAGAACTTCGTGCCGGTGCCGGATTTCGTCAAGGCAGCATTGGCCAAGCTGGTGTTCGCACAGGGCTCGCTGCCCGAGTCCCTCGGCCGCGAGCTGCAGCGCATGACTGGGGCCCGCGTGCCCGAGGAAGCCTGGGTCGAGGCCGCTGCCCAACTGGAAAG
Source organism: Pseudomonas sp. D(2018) (assembly GCF_005502555.1). Lineage (NCBI taxonomy): Bacteria > Pseudomonadati > Pseudomonadota > Gammaproteobacteria > Pseudomonadales > Pseudomonadaceae > Pseudomonas > Pseudomonas sp. D(2018). The sequence goes on along the minus strand of NZ_SCOK01000043.1, from coordinate 44,862 downwards.
CCACCTGAAGATGAACCTGGAAGTGGTGGACGCCCGCGGCAAGTTCCTCGGCGAAGGCCGCGATCTGGTCGAGATCACCGCCCGTTTTGCCGAAGCCAGTCAGGCGGCGCTCGCCATCCCGCAGGCGCAGAAAGAGCAGAAGCCGGTGGAAGCCAAGGGCTTTGCCCAGGTCGCGGAAAAGACCCAGCAGAAGGTCGCCGGCCTTTCCATGACTGTGTACCCGGCGTTGGTGGAGGAGGGCGGCAGCGTCAAGGAAAGCCGCTTCCCGACCCAGGCCGAAGCCGAATGGCAGCACCGCCGTGCCCTGCAACGCTTGCTGCTGCAGCAACTGGCGGAAACCGCCAAGTTCCTTCGCGGCAAGCTGCCCGGCCTCACTGACCTGGGCCTGCTGTACCGCGACATGGGGCGTGTGGATGCGCTGGTAGAGGACATCCTCCTGGCCAGCCTGGACAGCTGCATCCTTGACGGCGAAGCCAGCCTGCCCCGTGACGGCGCGGCCCTGGCCTCACTGGCCGAGAAGAAGCGAGGCGCCTGGGCCGAACATGCCGAGCGCCTGGCGCGGTTGACCCTGGAAATCCTCAAGCTCTGGCATGGCCTGCAGAAACGCTTCAAGGGCCGCATCGACCTGGCCCAGGCAGTGGCGCTGAACGACATCAAGGCGCAGCTGGCCAACCTGGTCTATCCGGGGTTCGTCCGGGAAACGCCGGCGGAATGGCTGAAGGAGCTGCCGCGTTACCTCAAGGCCATCGAACAGCGCTTCGACAAGATCGCCGCGCAGTTGCAGCGTGACCGCGTCTGGTCGGGCGAGATCGCCGGCTACTGGGAGCAATACCGGGCGCGCCTGGCCAAGCATGCCCAGGAAGGCAAGCGTGACCCCGAGCTGGTGCTCTACCGCTGGATGCTGGAGGAATACCGCGTCTCGCTGTTCGCCCAGCAACTCGGAACGCGCATGCCGGTTTCCGACAAACGTCTCAACAAACAATGGAGCCAGGTAGAAGCCTGATGAGCCCCTTCGAGATCCGCCCCATGAGCCCTGAGCTCTACCGCCAGCAGACCCGTCGCATCACCCTGGTGGTCGCCGGCCTGTTCATTGCCCTGGCGCTGCTGCTTTCCACCTTCTGCGTGAAGGCGTTCGGTACGCCCGGCGGTGACAATTTCCGCTGGAACCTGATCGGCGTGCTGGCCGGGCTGGCGCTCACCGTCGGCGTGGTGCGCATCCAGTTGTGGCCGCGGCCCTGGATGGCGCCGGCGGTCTACGGCTGGCAGCTCAAGCGCAGCCTGATGCGCGTTACCAATGTCATGCACAAGGTCAAGGCGGGCGTGGCGGCCGGTGATCCCGCGGCGATGAAGCTGCTGCGCTTCTATCACCTGGGCCTGACCCAGATGCACCAACTGGACGGCAACAGCGCCGACCTCAACCACCATGTACGCGAGATCGACCAGCACCGCGAAGCGATGGAAGCGCAAGGGCTGGAGGTCGAGCAGAACCGCCTCGAACCAGCCTGGCTGGAGGCGGTGAAGGGATACGGCAACTGAATACGGCCTGCTCGGAGTAAGTTCCTGCATGGGCGGATCACGCTTCACCGATCCACCCATGCAGGGCTGCAATGGCTCCGCAGGTGATTACTGCAGATGTTTCAGCAGGCGTGCCTGCAGCGCTTCCAGCTCCGCCGGGTCAGCCTTCTTGCTGGCGTGGATGCCCAGCGACTCACCTTCGAAGCGCGGCACGATGTGCATGTGGATATGGAAAACGGTCTGGCCCGCGGGCGCACCGTTGAACTGCGCCACCTGAACGCCGGCGGGTTCCAGTTCCTTCACCAGCACATGGGTCAACCGTTGCACCACGGCCATGACCTTGGCCAGGGCATCGGTCTCGATATCCAGGATGTTGCGCGCAGCGGAGCGCTTGGGAATGACCAGGGTGTGGCCGAAGGACTGCGGGAAGATGTCGAGGAAGGCGAGCACGTCGTCGTCCTCAAAGAGTTTGTAGCAGGGGGCTTCGCCGCGAATGATCTGGGCGAAGACGTTCTGCGGGTCATAGGTGCCGTGCAAGCTCATCGAGGCGCTCCATTTGCCGGTTGCGAGAGCCGTGCACCTTACCCTTCGCAGCGGCGGCAGAAAACCCCACCAACCCGGTTCGAACTCCGGCCGGCCCGCGTCCGGGCTGTGTCTTTCTCGGCCAGCAGCTACGCGCCCCCGAGCATCCAGGACCCGCAGGCAGGGGCGCAGGAGAGTTGCCCGCTCAATGTCAGCAGCCAGTCCGAGCGAGCCCTGGTCACGGCGTCCCTCCTCGCCGGGCAAGGCGTTGCTACGCTTTGCCACCTCAAGGTCGCAAACTGACCGATTATTCTCGTCACTTCGCCGATGATTTGGCGAAAGTCCCCGTCGCCAGCCGTCGTTTCTGGCGTTACCCTTCGCATCTGGATAAGAAAGTGGGGCACCCGCCAAGAGAATTCCGGCGAGATCGCTGACTGGCGCCAAGGGCGTCGGCGGGGCACGGCAAAGGATGTTCGTGTTGTGGCCTCCACCCTGTTTGCTGTTCCTTCCCGCGTTGCGGGACGACCATTTTCCGCTGCCGGCCGCCTGGGCCGGTGGCTGACTGCCTGAACCGGCCGTTCGCGCGAGCGGCCCAGTATCGAGAGGATCGACCGTGCACAACGTCGTGATCAGTGGCACCGGCCTGTACACCCCACCCAACAGCATCTCCAATGAAGAGCTGGTGGAGTCCTTCAATGCCTACGTGCAGGCGTTCAATGCCGAAAACGCCGCCGCCATCGAGCGTGGCGAGATGGAGCCCCTGGCCGAATCCAGCGTGGCTTTCATCGAGAAGGCGTCCGGCATCAAGAGCCGTTTCGTGGTGGACAAGGACGGTATCCTCGATCCCAAGCGCATGGTGCCGCGCATCCCTGAGCGCTCCAACGACGAGTGGGGCATCCTGTGCGAGATGTCCGTGGCCGCGGCCAAGCAGGCCTTGGAACGCGCCGGCAAGACGCCAGCCGATATCGATGGTGTGATCGTCGCCTGCTCCAACCTGCAGCGCGCCTATCCGGCCGTGGCCATCGAAGTGCAGGCCGCCCTGGGCATCAATGGTTTCGGCTACGACATGAACGTCGCCTGCTCCTCGGCGACGTTCGGCATCCAGGCCGCTACCAACGCCGTACAGACCGGCCAGGCTCGCGCCATCCTGATGGTCAACCCGGAAATCTGCACCGGCCACCTGAATTTCCGCGATCGCGACAGCCACTTCATCTTCGGTGATGCCGCGACCGCCGTGATCATCGAACGTGCCGACCAGGCCACCTCCAGGCACCAGTTCGACGTAGTCGGCACCAAGCTGCTGACCCAGTTCTCCAACAACATCCGCAACAACTTCGGCTTCCTCAACCGCGCCGCCGAAGAGGGTGTGGGTACCCGCGACAAGCTGTTCGTCCAGGAAGGCCGCAAGGTATTCAAGGACGTCTGCCCGATGGTCGCCGAGCTGATCGCCGCCCACCTGGGCGAGAACAAACTCAATGTCGGCGACGTGAAGCGTTTCTGGTTGCACCAGGCCAACCTCAACATGAACCTGCTGATCGCCCGCAAGCTGCTGGGCCGTGATGCCGAGCCGAGCGAAGCGCCGGTGATCCTCGACACCTATGCCAACACCAGCTCCGCCGGCTCGGTGATCGCCTTCCACAAGCACCAGGACGACCTGCCCAGCGGCGCGCTCGGTGTGCTCAGCTCCTTCGGTGCCGGTTACTCCATCGGTAGCGTGATCCTGCGCAAGCACTGATGAACCACCCGGCCGACGCTGACCTGCTGCCCCGGCTGCTTGCCGGGGAGCAGGGCGCCTATCGCGAGCTGATTGGCGCCTATCAGGGCGCCATGCGCGCGGTCGCCTACGCCATCGTTGGCTCGCGTCTCGCCGACGAAGTCGTGCAGGACGCCTGGTTGGCCGTGGTGCGCAACCTGGACGGCTTCCAGCAGCGCTCCAGCCTCAAGACCTGGCTGCTGACCATCGTCGCCAACACCGCCCGCAGCCGGCTCAGGCAAAGCCGACGTGAAGTCCTGCTCGACGACCTGCCCGCACCCCACGGGACGGTGGATGAAGCGCGATTTTCCGAGGACGGCCACTGGGCCGCCACGGTTCCCGCCTGGCATCAAGACTCGCCCGAGGCCCTGTTGACCGAAGAGGAACTGCGCGAGTGCCTGGAAAAGACCCTGCTCGGCCTGTCGGAGATGCAGCGCAGTGTGGTGCTGCTGCGTGAGCGTCAGGGGCTCGAGTTGGAAGAGATCTGTAATTTATTGGAGCTATCGCTCTCCAATGTCCGGGTGCTGCTACATCGCGGACGCCTGAAGCTGTTCGCCACGCTGGAACATTTCGAGGAGACAGGCCAATGCTGACGTGCAAGGAACTGGTTGCCCGCTCCAGCGGCCTGCTCGATGGCGAGTTGAACTTCCGTGAGCGCATGGCCGTGCGCCGTCACCTGATGCTCTGCCGCAATTGCCGGCGCTTCATCAAGCAGATGAAGCTGACCCAGGCCGTTGTCCGCCTTATGCCCGAAAGCCAGGGTGCCGAAGTGGATGACCTGGCCGTGCACCTGGCGCAGAAACGCCGCGACTCCCTCTAGGCTTTGCACGAAAAGTGCCTGCGCATCGGTGATGCTGCGTTGAAGTCAGCCTCAGAATGCTCATTTACAACACGTAAACTGCGCTTCTTCGGCCGACTTCGCCTTGCCTGACCTTCGCTCGACGACTTTTCCTACAAAACCTAGGCCTTTCGATCGTTCGATCAGAGCGGGTAGTCGCGAATCGCGATTTCCGCAACCCGCTGTTTTCAGCGTCATCTACTGCAAAGAAACCACTGAAATTGGCTGAAAGGCCCGTTCCAGAGCGTCTCGTTGCTTATGAAAATTCGAAGTAAAAAAGTTCCGTTGTCACAAAATATTTATATAGAAGCAACTGAGCTGAAATAACCCGCCGCCAAGATTCCCCTCCAGCACCGACGAGCCCAGATGCTCTCGTGTTTTCTAACGCTAAAGACCAATAGGGGAACCCTTCGATGATCCGTAAGCACTTCGCCGGTTTTGCCGCCAGCGCCATGGCCCTGGCCATTTCCGCCCAGGCTTTCGCCGGTACCGTTACTACCGACGGCGCCGATATCGTCGTCAAGACCAAAGGCGGCCTGGAAGTCGGCACCACCGACAAGGCTTTCAGCTTCAAACTGGGTGGTCGTCTGCAGGCTGACTACAGCCGCTTCGACGGTTTCTACACCGTGAACGGCGACACCGCCGACGCCGGTTACTTCCGCCGCGCCTTCCTGGAACTGGGCGGTGTCGCCTTCTCCGACTGGGCCTACCAGATCAACTACGACTTCTCCCACAACGCCGGTGGTGATGCCAAGGGCGACGACGGCTACTTCGACGAAGCCTCCATCGCCTACATCGGCTTCCAGCCGGTCGTGATCAAAATGGGCCGCTTCGACCCCGACTTCGGCCTGGAAAAGGCCACCAGCTCCAAGTGGGTCACCGCCCAGGAACGTACCTCTGCGTATGACCTGGCCGACTACGTGAACAACCACAACGGTGGCATGGGCGTACAGGTTTCCGGCACCTTCGGTGCTTCCGTCTACGGTTCCGCCGGCCTCATGGCCAACGACGCCACCAACCGTGACGAAGACGGTGACAGCGTCAAGCAGTTCAACCTGCGCGGTGTATTCGCCCCCATGCACGAAGCCGGCAAAGTCCTGCACTTCGGCGTGAACTACGCGACCCGCGACCTGCAAGACACTTCCTTCGATGGTCGTATCCGCAGCCGTCTGGGCATCCGCGGCGTGAGCACCGAAGGTGGTCAGGACGCCGGCACCAACGGCAACCGTCTGGTTCTGGCCGGTGCCAACAACACCCCGGTCGGTGCTTACGACAACGACAGCACCGTTGGCCTGGAAGCCGCCTTCGCCGCGGGTCCGTTCTCCATCCAGAGCGAATACCTCAAGCGCGAAGTTGAAGCCAAGGCTGCCAACCGTGAAGACATCGACGCCGACGGTTACTACGTGCAGGTTGCTTACACCCTGACCGGCGAAGCCCGCGACTACAAACTCGGCAAGTTCGACAAGATCAAGCCGTCCAACAAGCAGATCGGCGCCTGGGAAGTGTTCTACCGCTACGACAACATCAGCGCTGAAGACGACAACGGCGCCTTCGCCACCATCGACGACGTCGAAGCCAAGGTGCACAACATGGGTGTGAACTGGTACGCCAACGAAGCCGTCAAGCTCAGCGGCTACTACGTCACGAGCAAAGTGGACAACGCCACCAACTCGGTTGGCGACGACGACGGCGACGGCATGGTCTTCCGTGCTCAATACGTGTTCTAAGAAGACACGGGTTTTGCTCCTTTGATTGAACCCCGCCATCTGGCGGGGTTTTTTTATGAGCTTTGCAGATTGTCGGGGAGGGCATTGGCCGCTACTCAATTGCCAATCCAGTCTAAATATCTCGTCCCCGACTACCCCTCGACCTCAATCCTTCCCGTATTCCCGCTCGACATACGCCACCCGCGTGCGAAACGCCCGGTACCACTGTTCGCGGCCACGCCGCTGCGCTTCACGGTGTTCCGCCTGGGTCCGCCAGGTGCGAATTTCCTCTTCGCTACGCCAGTAGGACACCGTGATCCCCAGCCCATCGCTGCCCCGCGCGGATTCCACGCCCAGGAAGCCTGGCTGGTCGCGGGCCAGCTCCAGCATGCGCTCGGCAGTGGCGGCGTAATCCTGTTCCGTCTCGCTGCGCAGGGAGGTGAAGATCACTGCGTAGTAGGGTGGCTCGGGTGTGCGGACAATCATCGGGCGTTCTCCTGGCAGGCGTTGACGAAGGCGCGTACCAGCGGCGGCAGGCGGCCGATCAGTGCGGCGCGCTCCGGTTGGAACAGCGTGGCCACGAAGAAGGGATGGCCGTCCAGCTCCACCGCCCTCACGGCGCCAAGGGCATCGGTGGCGGCAACCTTCAGTGGCCCCTGGGTGAGTGCTTCGCGGAAGTCGGGATTGAGGCCGTAGCCACAGAAGTAGCCCTCGAACGCTTCATGCGCGCCATAGGCTTGGGCCAGTTTCGAGCCGGGCAGCAACTGCACCCGTTCCAGGGTTTCGCGCAAGGCGCAGGGCAGGGGACTGATCACCGCGCGCGGTGCATCGGGCGAGTTTTCGGCGTGTTCCGCGTCGGTCCAGCCCAGCACATGGCGCGCATGCTCCAACAGTGCGTGCTGGAAGCCACCACAGGTACCGAGAAAGGGCTGGGCATTGCGCCGCGTATGGGCGATGGCCTGCAGTACGCCCTCGGTGTCGCGGTAGGGGCTGCCCGGGACGCACCAAAGGCCGTGGTACTCGTCCAGGCGGGCTTCGCCGAGGCGCTCGGTGGCCAGCCAGACACCGTCCAGCGCGCGGCCTGTGGCCTGCGCGGCGAGCTCCAGGGCGCGTGGAATGGCGCGGTGTGCGGTGATGCCGTCGTCCCTGTCGCCGATCAGGCCGATGCGCAGTTGCTTCATCTCTGTCCTCCCATGCCGGGCACGGCTTGCACCCGTTCAGGCGAACTATATAGTTGCGTCTAAGCAATCAATATTGGCGAATTGGCAAGGTGGGATTGCAGTGACGCAATACAGCATCGACCACGCCGACCTGGCTTTGGTCTTGGCGCTGGTTCGCGGCGGCACCCTGGCGCGGGCCGCCGAGCAGCTCAAGGTGGATGTCTCCACCGTGTTCCGTTCCCTGCGTCGCCTGGAGCAGGCATTGGGCAGCGTGCTGTTCGAGAAGAGCCGCGCCGGCTACCTGCCCAATGCGGCGGCACAACTGCTGGCGCAGCAGGCCGAGTTGGCGGAGCGGGCGCTCGAGGCCGCGCGTCTGGGGCTGGAGCAGGGGCGCGAGGCTGTCAGCGGCACCCTGCGCCTGACCTGCACGGATGCCGTGCTCCATGGTCTGCTGCTGCCCGCCCTGGCCCGTTTCATGCCGGCCTATCCCGCACTGGAACTGGAGCTGACCACCTCCAACGATTTCGCCAACCTCAGCCGCCGCGACGCCGATGTCGCCCTGCGTCTGACCACCGCGCCGCCCGGTCATCTGGTGGGCCGCTGCCTGGGCCCTGTGCCTTACGTACTCTGCGCGGCGGACAGTTACCTGGCGCGCTTGCCGGAGCGCGACCCGGCGCGAATGAGCTGGATTGCCCCGGACGATTTCCTGCCCAACCACCCCAGCCTGGTCTGGCGCCGCCAGCGTCACCCCGAGGTGCAGCCAGCCTACCGTTGCAACAGCATGCTGTCGGTGGCGCAACTGGTGCGCGCCGGCCTCGGCGTGGCGGCGCTGCCGGAATTCCTGGTACGTGGCGAGCCGGGCCTGCAGGTCCTGGAAACCGACCTGTCTGGCTGCGCCAGCGCGCTCTGGCTGCTGACCCGGCCGGACTGCCGAGCCCTGCGTTCGGTTACCACCCTGTTCGAGGAACTGGCGCGCCATATCACGCTAGCGGGCACCGCCGCGCAGAGCGGCTAACCTTGTTCAAGCTGTACTGCCCAAGTGCCAGCCCACCCGTCTGCAAGCCCCTGGAGGGCGCCATGTTCAAAGCCATCGTTGCCATCATCGTTGTCGCGATAGTCGGCGTGCTGGGGTACGCCGCGATCAGCCCGGATCGCTTCCGCATCGAACGCACGACCACCATTGCCGCGCCGCCGGAAAAGGTCTTCCCCCTGATCAACGACCTGCACCAGTGGAAGGCCTGGTCACCCTGGGAGAAGATCGATCCGGCGCTCAAGCGCAGTTACAGCGGCCCGAAGGAGGGTGTGGGCGCGGTCTATGCCTGGCAGGGCAATAACGAGGTGGGCACCGGTAGCATGGAGATCACCCGGAGTGAGCCGGCATCGAAGGTGGAGATCAAGCTGGACTTCCAGATGCCCTTCGAGGCCCACAACACGGCCGAATTCACCTTGCAGCCACAGAATGGCAGCACCCAGGTCACCTGGGCCATGTACGGGCCTTCGCCCTATACGCACCGGCTGATGCAGGTGTTCTTCGACATGGATGACATGGTCGGCAGCAAGTTCGATCAGGGCCTGATCAACCTCAAGGCCGCCGCCGAGAAATAGTCTGCTACGAACCGCTCGGCCCCTGGGCGGGCCGGGCGGATTCTCGCGGCTATCCTTCCTCTTTCGGCGACGAAAACCTGTAGCGGTCCATTCTGACGAAGAACGGAAATTTCCATCGGCCTTGTCGATTCCCGTCGCGGCCGAACGACCAATGGGTGTCAGTACCCTGCAGCCACCCGAGGAACCCACCATGAAATACCTGTGCCTGATCTATATCGAGGAAGCCAAGCTCGCCACCCTGACCGATGCCGATTACCAGGCCATCGCCGGCGAATGCATCGACTACACCGAGCAGCTCACCGCCAGCGGCCACTACCTGGCGTCCAATGCCCTGGAGTCGGTGCGCACCGCCACCACCCTGCGCATGCAGGGCGGGCGCGTATCCATGACCGACGGCCCCTTCGCTGAAACCAAGGAGCAACTCGGCGGCTTCTATCTGATCGAGGCGCGTGACCTCAACGAAGCCCTGCAGATTGCCTCCAGGATTCCGCCGGGACGCCTGGGCTGCATCGAGGTGCGTCCGGTACGCGAGCCTGAGGTGCGACCCACGCTGGGTGCCGCCTCGTGAAGACACGGAGGGCCTGATGGACGAGGCTGAACTGCGCCAGCGGGTCGAGGCGATCTACCGCAGCGACTCGCGTCGCGTGCTGGCCACCCTGATTCGCCTGCTGGGGGATTTCGACCTGGCCGAGGAAGCCCTGCACGACGCCTTCATCGCCGCCGTGCAGCAGTGGCCCCGGGATGGCATGCCGGCCAACCCGCGCGCCTGGCTGGTGTCGGCGGGGCGCTTCAAGGCCATCGACAGCCTGCGCCGACGCGCCCGTTTCGATGCCTCGAAGCGCCACCTGGTGGATGAGCTGGAGGAGGCCGCCAGCGCCTTCGAAGAGGGTGAGGATGTGGAGGACGACCGCCTGCGGCTGATCTTCACCTGCTGTCACCCGGCACTGCCGGCTGACGCCCAGGTGCCGCTGACCCTGCGCGAGGTCTGCGACCTGAAGACCGAGGAAATCGCCCGCGCCTTCCTCAGCAGCCCGTCCACCATTGCCCAGCGCATTGTCCGCGCCAAGGCGAAAATCCGCGACGCGCGCATTCCCTATCAGGTGCCGGCCCTCGCCGAGTTGCCGGAGCGGCTGGAAAACGTCCTGCGGGTCATCTACCTGGTCTTCAACGAGGGCTATTCGGCGTCCTCCGGCGATTCGCTGATCCGTACCGACCTGTCCGCCGAAGCCATTCGCCTGGCGCGGCTGCTTCTCGAACTGCTGCCGGACCCGGAAGTCATGGGCCTGCTCGCGCTCATGCTGCTGCACGACTCGCGCCGCGCCGCCCGCGCGACCGAGGATGGCGAGCTGATACTGCTGGACGACCAGGACCGCAGCCTGTGGGATCGGGCGCAGATCGCCGAGGGACTTGCCCTGGTGACCCAGGCCCTGGCCAGCCGGCGCGTCGGTGTCTATGCCCTTCAGGCTGCCATCGCCGCCGTACATGCCCAGGCTGCGGATGCCGCGCGCACCGACTGGGGGCAGATCGTGGGCCTCTACGACGTGCTGCAGCGCCTGGTGCAGTCGCCCGTGGTGGCACTCAACCGAGCCGTGGCCATCGCCATGCGTGATGGCCCCGAAGCGGGCTTGGTTGAGGTGGATGCGCTGCTTGAGGCTGGCGAGCTGAATGACTACCACCTGGCCCATGCCGCCCGTGCTGACCTCTGTCGCCGCCTCGGGCGCAAGGCCGACGCGCAGGCGGCCTATCGCAGTGCCCTGGCGCTGGCGCGCCAGGAACCCGAGCGACGCTTCATCGAGAAGCGCCTGCGTGAACTGGAGCGTTGAGGGCACCGCTCGTCGGCCTTGACCGGAGTGGTGTCGAAGCAGGGCAGCGGCCCACGACTAAGCGAGAGTCCGCCGGCAGCGCGCTCGGCGGAACCCCTTACCGGAACCCGAGGAGATGCACCATGAGCAGCGAAACCCTCAAGGCTACCGCCGAACTGGAAGTGCACGAAGTCTTCAACCAGTGGCTGAAGGCGGCCCGCGCAAAGGATGTGGTTGCCATCCTGGCCTGCTATGCCGATGACGTGATCGCCTTCGATGCCATCCTCAAGCTGCAATTCAAGGGCCTCCAGGCCTACGGGCAGCATTGGCGTTTTTGCACGGAGATGTGCGGCGGCGACGGAATCTTCGAACCGGCCGATCCGACTATCCATGCCGACACCAGCGTCGCCTTCCTGCATTGCCTGGTCCGCTGCGGCGGCGAGCAGGACGGCGAGGTGAAGACCAGCTGGATGCGCGGTACCCAGTGCTACGTCAAACGCGGCGGGCACTGGAAGATCGTCCACGAGCATTTCTCCGCGCCCTTCGACATGGAAAGCGGCAAAGCGCTGTTCGACCTCCAGCCCTGACCCGGACGCGACGGGGCATCATGCCCCGTCGCAGGGGGGATGGGCTTACGCCGCGAGGCGCGCAGCCAGCTCCGCCAGCGTCACATGCCCCTTGAAGCCGCCACGGCTCAACGCCGGCTCGCCGTCCTCGATGGCGCGGGCGAAGGTAATGGCCGGGTCGGCCTTCAGCTTCAGCAAGTAGCGCTGCAGGTGCGGGAAGGCCGGCCCCCGCCACAGGCGGTCCAGGTTGGCGCATTGCCCCCGAACATCCTCGGCCCCTTTCTTGCGCAACACGGCCTTGGTGGAGTCAGCGCCGTCGGCCATCTCGTAGGCCTCCCAGCTGCCACGCTCGACGGCGGTGGAGGTGCTGCTCAAGTGCGACCTGGCCCGGGCCGCCGAAGAGCTGGATAGCGGCATCGGCCTGCTGGAGCCGCTAGAGGAAGGCGTTTTGCTGCGCACCCGAACCGACAGCATGGGCTGGTTCGCCCGCCAACTGGTGAAGCTGCCCTTCGAATTCCAGGTGCGCGAGCCGGAAGCGCTGCGCGAGGAGATCCGCACTTGCGCGGAGCGGTTGTTGAAATGGGTGGGTCCGTAGCCGGTCTCCCCGCTCCCTTTGGGAAAGGGGTCGAGGGTGAGGGAAGCGCCAGGCCGGCTCGATTTCGCCAATGAAATCCCCCCGCAGGCAATCCACCCCGGCCTTTCAGCCGTTAAACTCGGCCGTCCCTACAGTACCCGAGCAAGCCCATGGATATCGACCTGGCGCGTACCTTCCTGGAGATCGTCCGCAGCGGCAGCTTCGTCGCCGCCGCCGAGCGCCTGCATGTCACCCAGACCACCATCACGGCGCGGGTGCAGAACCTGGAGCAGCAACTGGATTGCCGGCTTTTCGTGCGCAATCGAGCCGGCGCGAGGTTGACCGCCGATGGCGAGGTGTTCGTCGCCTATGCCAACCAACTGGTGCAGACGTGGGAAGCGGCCCGGCGTGACCTGCCCTTGCCTGAGGGCTATCGCGACGTGCTCAACCTGGGGGGCGAAACGAGCCTGTGCAGCCCGCTGGTGCTCAACTGGGTGATCCGTCTGCGCCAGCGCATGCCGTCCCATGCAGTCCGTGCGGAAGTGGGGGAGGCTGGCCACCTGCAGCAGCAGTTGCAGAGCGGCCTGCTCGATGCCGCTCTGGTCTATCGCCCTGATTACTGGCCGGGCTTGCAGGTTGAGTTGCTGCTTGAGGAAAAGCTGATCCAGGTGCGTTCGGCGAGTAACCCTGAGCCGTACATCTACAACGATTGGGGGCCGGAATTCCGCCAGCGCCATGATGCCGCGCTGCCGGAGAAGGCCAGCGCCGTGCTGGCCACTAACCTCGGCCCGTTGGCCCTGCACTACATCCTGCAGTGCGGCGGCTCCGGCTATTTCCGGGCGCGCGTGGTGCAGGGGCATCTGGAAAGCGGTGAACTGGAGCGCGTGGAAAGGGCGCCGGAGTTCACCAATCCCACTTACCTGGTCTATTCCCGCGAGAAGGATTCTCCGGCGTTGCGCCAGGCTATCGACATATTGCGCGAGGTGGTGGCCGAGGATATCGACTGGTCCCGGCGCTGGGACCCGATCTGAGGGCGGGTTTCAGCCACCGCCCAGAGCAAACCGTAGCCCGGATGAAATCCGGGGATGCTTCGCACGGTGCTTTCCGGATTGCATTCGGGCTACTCGACTCAGCTCGCCAATTGCAATGCCGGCGGTTGGTGCAGGTCCTGCAACCAATTGCGGTACAGCGCGGCGATCAGGTCGCTCTGGCTGACGATCCCTGCCACACGACCGCTGTCATCCAGCACCGGCAAGCAATGCAGACCCTGGTCCGACAGCAGCGACACCAACTCCACCACCGGTGTGTCCACGGTCACGCAGCGCACCGGGCGGCTCATCAGGCGTGAAACCGGCGCTTCGCGGCGGGCACGGAAACGTTCGGCGAGGTTGCGGGGGGCTGCGCTGGCGGCATGACCGAGCAGGTCGGAGAGGGTCAGGATGCCCACCAGATGCTGCTTGTCATCCAGTACCGGTAGGGCTTTCAGGTGATGCTGGTCGAGCAACTGCCACGCCTCGCTGACCGGCGCATGAGGGCTGATGCAGCGCAGATCGCGGGACATGATTCTCGCCGCCCGCAGATCGCCCATGCTGCGCCGCAGCGCGTGTTTCTCTGCAAGTTGCAGCAGGCGCTGGAGATCGTCGCGGGTCACGTCGACGAAGCTTCCGAACTCGGCCAGTGCGCGGTCCAGGTCTTTGTCGGCTATGCCATTACGCTCGCCTGGTCGCGGGTCAGCGGTCAGGTGCGGGCCACTGGCAGGATGAGCGACTTTGCGCGGGTAGGTGGAGCCGCAGAGGTTGTTGAACAGCAACGCTGTACCCACCAGCAGCAGGGACCCAACCAGTACCGGCAGCAACAGGTGCCAGCCTTGGGCAGCGAGGGCAGGTCCGCCAAGCGCAGCGCCAACAGCGATTGCGCAGCTCGGTGGATGCAGGCAACGCAAGGCTTGCATGGTCACCAGGGTCATGCCGAAGGCCAGCGCAGCGCTTGTCAGCAGCGGCAGGCCCCAGTGGGCGACCAGAAGGCCGATGGCAGCCGCCAGCACATTGCCGGCCACTACCGGCCAGGGCTGGGCCACGGGGCTGGAGGTCACAGCGAAGAGCAGCACGGAAGAGGCGGCGAACGGCGCAGCAAGGCGCAGTCCGAGGTCGGTGTCGAAAAAATGGATGCACGCCAGGGTGGCCAGGGCCACGGCGATGCAGCCGCCAACGGCGGCACGCAGCCACTCCCGCGGCGGGGCGGTGCTGGCGTCCGGCAGCAGGCGTTGCAGCCAGAGACGCAGGGGGTTCTGGGGCATGGGTACGACACTTGGCAGTTGATAAAAGGAGAGACCGCAAGGCTCTGTACGAAAACTGCCAACGGGTTTCGCGCCTGACGCGTCGCTCGGTGACCTTTCGTACGGGCCCTGGGTCCCTCAATCCCACTGGGGTGGGGGTTCCATCCTTGGATATGGAAATGTTTTCTTCTCGCGCACGGTTCCTCGGGAGGTCTGCTTGTGCAGGCCACTCCGGGCCGGGCGTCGGGGATGGCGGGAATCCTAAGCGATGGCTGGATAGCGGGCTAATGAATGTTATTGGGGTTTAAGATCAGAAAAATTGCATCAAATGACACTGGCCTGCCTGTCGCCGCAGCAACAACGTGCCCCAGGGTGCCGGTGTTATCTGTTCGTGCCAGAAGGCCTGGCCTGATTATTCTGCTGGTACTGATACGCGGCGGGGACAGGTTGGCGTGGCTTGTTGAACAAGCGACCTGAAGTAATGACTGGAGCTGCAGGATGGGGGGATAGCCATCCTGCGTATCCGGGCGGGGCGATTGCTGGCAGGCAAGTCCGATATCGGCCCAGGTAGGCTTCGCAACAGCCGATAGGGGGCAGGAGGTCAGTCCATCACATCCTGCAGCACTTCGTAGATGATCCCGGTGGCCACGGCCACCAGGATCAGGTCGGTGCCCGCGCGGACCCAGTCATAGCCTTCGTAGTGGGGCAGGCGGCTCACCAGTCGGCCGTCGAGCTTCTTGGCGATCCCCGGCGGCAGCGGTTTGCCGCGTGCCAGGTTCTTCTGGATGCCCGGCGGAAGAGACTGGGCCGGACCCCAGTAGTCACGGTTATCGTCGAGGATGATGCGGATACCGCCGATATCCACCTGCGGGCCGCCGGACCAGTTGCTGCCTTGAGAACTGGAATGGCCCTTGTCATGTCCCTTGCCTTTGCCGGGCTCGGCCAGCAGGGCGGGCGATCCGGCGATGAGGGCAAGGCTGGCGAGTGCTGCGGTGAGCGTCCGGGTTCTGGTCATGTCCGTGATCTCCATGAGGGACTGTTCCCTTTGCTGATGGACTGCGAAAGCAGGGGCGAGTGCCGCAACTATTGCAGAAATTCCGCTGCTGCGAGTTGGCCGAAACATGAACCGGTTCAAAGCCCGGAAACCCGGCTCCGATGGGCGCCTCCACTCGTCGTTCGGCGTTGAACCGGCGCATGGTCCCGGAGTCTCACCGTGTATCGTGAAGAAGCGCCTGTGGAGGTTCCAAATTGATCAATAAGAAAACCCTGTTGGCCGCGGCCACCTGTGTGATGGTCCTTGCGGCGGGTACCGTCCTGCCAGGCGGTGCATCCCTGGTCGACTCCGCCTATGCCCGAGGCAATGGCGGCGGCAACGGTGGCGGGAACGGCGGTGGCAACGGTGGCGGGCATGGTGGTGGCCATGGCGGCGGATTCGGTGGTGGCGTTGGCGGCGGTCATGCCGGTAGCCACGACGGCAAGGGCCACGGCTACGGCAAGAGCGCCGATCACGCGGGTAAGGCGACCCGTAATGGCGAAGACAAGGGCAACCGCTATGGCAGCGTGCGTAACGATGACAACGGCCATGGTTACTCGACGTCTGCCGTTGCCCGCGACCAAGACAGTCGCGGCCTGGCAAATGCCCGCGCAGTTGCCGATACCACTCCCGGCGACCACAACGCCGATGGCCTGGGCAAGGCGGGCGTTTCGTCGAGCAAGAACGACGGCAAGAGCCACCGTTAGAAACGACTGGGGGCAACCACTCGGTTGCCCCCACTCTCACTTCATTTCGCCGCCAGCAATATCCCGCGGCATTCGCCGAAGCCGATGCTGGGGTAACCCTCGCGCTGGCAACGGGCACGCAGGATCACTTCATCCCCGTCTTCCAGGAAGGTGCGCTGCTCGCCGCTCGGCAGGCTGATCGCCTGTTTGCCGCCGACGGTGCTTTCCAGCAGGCTGCCGAACGCTTCCGGCTGCGGGCCGGACAGGGTGCCCGAGCCGAACAGGTCGCCCGGTTGCAGCTTGCAGCCGCCAACGCTGTGGTGGGCAACCATCTGCGCTACTGACCAGTACATGTTCAGGGTGTTGCTCAGCGCCAGGCGGTGAGGCGCCAGGCCCTGCTCGCGCATGGCCTTGGTGAGGATCAGCACTTCCAGCTCGATATCGAAGGCGCCCTTGGCCTGGTCCGCTTCGTCCAGCAGGTAGGGCAGGGGCTGCGGGTCGCCTTCCGGGCGGGCCGGCTGCGCGGCGCGGAAGGGTTCCAGGGCTTCGGCGGTGACCACCCAGGGCGATACCGTGGTGCCGAAGTTCTTCGCCAGGAACGGGCCGAGCGGCTGGTATTCCCAAGCCTGCACGTCACGTGCGGACCAGTCGTTGAGCAGGCAGTAGCCGGCGATGTGCTGCTGGGCGTCGGCGATGGCGATGGACTCGCCCATCTCATTGCCCTGGCCGATCCAGATGCCCAGTTCCAGCTCGTAGTCCAGGCGCTTGCTGGGGCCGAAGTTCGGGACTTCGTTGCCCGGCGGCATGGTCTGGCCGATGGGACGGCGCACCGGAGTGCCCGAGACGCAGACGGTGGACGCGCGGCCGTGGTAGCCGATCGGGACATATTTGTAGTTGGGCAGCAGCGGGTTGTCCGGGCGGAACAGGCGGCCGACGTTGTTGGCGTGGTGGATGCCCACGTAGAAGTCGGTGTAGTCGCCCACCTTGGCCGGCAGGTGCAGCCGGCAGGTGGAAGCGCTGGGCAGCAGGGCCTGGCCCATGGCTTCCAGGCGCGCCTGGGCGCTGCTGCCTTCGGCCAGCAACGCCTGCAGTTGTGCGCGCAGGGCACGGCGGGCAGAGGCGCCGAGGGCGAAGAAGGCGTTCAGGCTGTCGCTGCAGGCGGAGCGGGCGGCCTCGGCGGCTTCACCGCTGAACAGGCCGGCATCGCTCGCCACCTTGAGGTCGAAGATGGCGTCGCCGATGGCCACGCCGCCGCGCGGGGAGGCGTTGGATGGGCTGAAGATACCCAGCGGCAGGTTCTGCAGCGGGAAGTCCGGGTGGCCGTTGGCGGAGGCGATCCAGCTACGGCGGTTGTCTGTCTGGGTCATGTCAGATCCTGCCCTTGTCGAAGGTCTTGGCCATGCCGGCCCAGCATGCATCGTAGTCGCTCTGCAGCTGCGGGCATTCCAGCGCGAACTGGCTGGGGCGCAGCACACGGCTGGTCTCGAACATGAAGGCCATGGTGTTGTCGATCTTGTGCGGTTTCAGATCGGCGGCGATGGCGGTGGTGGTGGTGGCGTTGTCCGGGCCGTGGGCGCTCATGCAGTTGTGCAGCGAGGCGCCGCCCGGGGCGAAGCCTTCTGCCTTGGCGTCGTAGGCGCCCTGGATCAGGCCCATGAATTCGTTCATCAGGTTGCGGTGGAACCACGGCGGACGGAAGGTCTTCTCGGCCACCATCCAGCGCGGCGGGAAGATCACGAAGTCGACGTTGGCCTGACCAAAGGTGTCGCTGGGCGAAGTGAGTACGGTGAAGATGGACGGGTCCGGGTGGTCGTAGCTCACGGTGCCGATGGTGTTGAAGCGGCGCAGGTCGTACTTGTAGGGCACGTTGTTGCCGTGCCAGGCGACCACGTCCAGGGGCGAGTGGTCCAGCTCGGTGGCCCAGAGTTCGCCAAGGAATTTCTGCACCAGCGCGACGGGCGCGTCGATGTCTTCGTAGTGCGCCACCGGGGCGAGGAAGTCGCGCGGGTTGGCCAGGCCGTTGCTGCCAATAGGACCGAGGTCCGGCAGGCGCAGGGCGGCACCGTGGTTCTCGCAGATGTAGCCACGGGCGCTGGCATCCAGCAGCTCGACGCGGAACTTCATGCCGCGCGGGATCACCGCGATCTCCAGGGGCTCCACGTCCAACAGGCCCAGCTCGGTGGCGATGCGCAGGCGGCCCTGTTCGGGAACGATCAGCAGCTCGCCATCGGCATTGAAGAACACGCGCTGCATCGAGGCGTTGGCGCGGAACAGGTGCACGCTGACGCCCGAGGCCTGCTCGGCATCGCTGGTCGCGGCGATGGTCAGCAGGCCGTCGATGAAGTCAGTGCGCTCGACGGGGATGTCCTGCGGGTTCCAGCGCAGGCGGTTGGGCGTCACCGGCCCCAGGCGGTTTCCGGCGATCTGGCGCTCCAGGCGCTGGTACCGAGGATGGTTGGCCGACGGCTTGATGCGGTACATCCAGGTCCGCCGGGCTTCGCTGCGCGGGACAGTGAAGGCGGTGCCGGAGAGCAATTCGGCATAGAGACCGTAGGGCGTTTTCTGCGGGGAGTTCTGGCCGACGGGCAGGGCGCCGGGCAGCGCTTCGCTGCTGAATTCGTTATCAAAACCGGATTGGTAAGTGAGCTGCGTGGGGGAGACCATGGCGACCTCGCTGTTTTTGTAATTTGATTACGCATAACGTAATTTGAAAGCCAAAAGGGGTCAAGCTATAACAGCGCCCTCCACACCGACCAAGGCCAGGACATGACGAGCGAGAACGACAGCGCGGGCGCACCGCGGCGGCAGAAGGTGCAGGCCGCGGAAGTGGGCACCGACATCCTCAAGGGCCTCGCCGAACTGGCGCCGGCCACCTCGCTCTCCAAGTTGGCCGAGCACGTCGGCATGCCGGCGAGCAAGGTGCACCGCTACCTGCAGGCGCTGATCGCCAGCGGTTTCGCCGAGCAGGACGCCACCACCAACCACTATGGCCTCGGCCGCGAGGCGCTGCTGGTGGGCCTGGCCGCCATTGGACGGCTGGACGTGGTGAAGGTCTCCATGCCGCACCTGGTGGACTTGCGCGACACGCTGAACGAAACCTGCTTCCTTGCCGTGTGGGGTAACAAGGGACCGACCGTGGTCCATGTGGAGCAGGCCCTGCGTGCAGTGACCCTGGTGACCCAGGTGGGCTCAGTGCTGCCGTTGCTGGGATCGTCCACCGGCCTGGTGTTCAACACCTACTTGCCTGAAGCCGAAACCGCCTTCCTGCGCGACGAGGAACTGGCGTTGCCAGGGGCGCCGGCTGCTGCAGAGCTGCAGGAGCAGATGGCGCAGATCCGCGCGACCGGCCTGCACCCCGTTCATGGTCTGTTGATGCCGGGCGTGAATGCCTTGTCGGCACCACTGTTCGCCACTGGTAACAAGCTGGCCGGGGTCATCACCGTCGTTGGCGCCGCCAGCGTATTTCGCGCCGACACCCAGGGTTCGGCCGCCGAGCGTCTGCACCAGGCGGCCGAGGCCATCAGCCGGCGGATGGGAGGGCAGCAGCCGGCATAGGCAGATCTTCACCTGCGCGTGGGCGAAGCGTTTTGGGGGCGATTCCAATCGCTAAGCGAACCGCAAGTTCGCCCGCACAGTGAGCATTCATCACGCGGCCGTGGGTCACTCCGCCGATTCCGTGAGCATCTGGCTGCACTCCCTGGGGTCGCCGGTTTCAATGCCTACTTGCAGCCAGCGCATGCGCGTCTCGGCGTCGACCAGCGCCAGAGGGTCGAGCATGCCCGGCTTGCCCGGCATGGCCGTGCGCTCCTTGCTCAGTTCGATCACGGCCTTGACGGCCGCTGGCAGGTCCTGGGGTTTCATCCAGGCGTACTTGTGCTGGGCATAGCTGATCCAGCTACCGACCAGGCAATCAGCCACCAGTTCCTGCGATTCCTGCAGGCGCTCGCTGCGTTTCGCCTGGTCGATGTCGACGTGGTACTCCTTGAACCAGCCAACTGCGCCCACGAGGTTGAGGACGTGGTGGGCGGCCGTATGGGCCACGGCATAGCTGCGGGCGAGGTCGCCCACCTGTGGGGCGCGTTTCTGCAGTTCGTCCAGGTAGGCCAGGTCGATGTACAGACGCATGCCTTTTGGGCAGTAGAACGACCCGCTGAAGGAACCGGTCAGCGTGCAGGGGTCTTCGATCCTGTCTTCGAAAACCTCCACCTTGGGCTTCTTGTAGGCGTAGTCGCCACGGGCAAGGAACTCGCCCCAGATATCTTCGATGCTGTCGATCATCAGTGTCACCAACTCCCGCGAGTCAGCAGGGGCCTGCACTGGAGCCGGCACCGGCGCTGCGGCGACCGGGGCCGAAGGCGCCTCGATGGTGTTTTCCGGGAAGGTCGGCGGAGGCGGCGCCAGCCGGTCGATCAGGCGCGCCGGGCCGAAGGCGAGATAGAGCGACACGCACAGCAGTGCCACGACAATCAACAGCCAGGCCAGGATGCGCAGCAGGCGGAGCAGAAGTCCCTTGCGGGGCATCGGGGCGGCGGTTTTTTCGGGCATGGCGATAGGCTCCGCAAGGGTGTCGAAACTCAGTGTTGTCGCTTCCAGGCAACCTCGCCATTTGTTTCTCGCCTGAGACACCTGTCACATGATGGCAATCTGGTGCTGTTTGAATGCGCGGCACCCATCAGTAGCCCGGAGTATCGATCATGGCAGCCGAAAGCAGTCTGGCTCGCCTGCTCAAGACCGTGGAGCCGCTGGCCCCGGACATGAGCATCAGTGATGTGGCCGATCGCCTGCTGACCCATGAGCACAAGGCTTTCCTCTCGCTGCCGGTGGTGGACGGGCAGGGACAGCCGCTCGGCCTGGTCAGCCGCTATACGCTGCAGGACATCTTCATGCAGCGTTTCGGCCGCGATCTCTGGGGGCGCCGCCCGGTGGTCGATGTGATGAATCCGGCACCGCTGACCGTCGCCCTGGCCTCCGGCCTGGAGTTGGCGGCCAAGCAGGTCACCGCACAATTGCAGTACCCGATTACCGAAGATTTCATCCTGGTGGACGAGCAGGGACGCTACTTGGGACTCGGCACGGTGCTGGACCTGCTGAAAGCCATGGAATTGCGTATCGCCCAGCGCAACCGGGTGTTGCGCCAGGCACTGGTGGACCTGAAGGAATCCCAGGCGCAACTGGTGCAATCGGAAAAGATGGCGTCCCTCGGCCAGATGGTCGCGGGTGTCGCCCACGAACTGAATACGCCGCTGGGTTATGTGAAGAACAACGTGCAGCTGATGGAAGAGCTGACCACGCCGCTCTTCGCGCTGGCCGAGAGCCAGGCCGCGCTGGCGGCCTGCCTGGATGATCCGTCCTGTGACGAACAGCGTCTGGCCGATGCATTGGCGTGCGCGGCCGCCAGTCGCGAAGCGGCAGCTCCCGATCTGCTGGCCGGAGACCTGCGCCAACTGTTCGGTGACACGCTCTACGGCCTTGGCCAGATTGCCGAGCTGGTTGCCGGGCTCAAGGACTTTGCCCGCCTGGATCGCGCCATGAGCGAGGAAGTGGACCTCAACGACTGCATCCGCAGCGCCCTGTT
Source organism: Pseudomonas sp. D(2018) (assembly GCF_005502555.1). Classification (NCBI taxonomy): domain Bacteria; kingdom Pseudomonadati; phylum Pseudomonadota; class Gammaproteobacteria; order Pseudomonadales; family Pseudomonadaceae; genus Pseudomonas; species Pseudomonas sp. D(2018). The sequence goes on along the minus strand of NZ_SCOK01000043.1, from coordinate 23,252 downwards.
GATTGCCCGCAACCACATCAAGGACAAGGCCGAGGTGTACCAGCTCCTCGGTGAGCTGCCGCGCATCACCTGCGCGCCATCGCAGATCAACCAGGTGCTGTTGAACCTCTTCACCAACGCCGCCCAGGCGATGGACGGAGCCGGGCGTATCCAGGTGAAGAGCTGGGCTGACGACGACAACGTCTGCATCTCGGTGCAGGACAGCGGTCGCGGCATGCCGCCCGAAGTCAGGCAGCGCATCTTCGACCCCTTCTTCACCACCAAGCCGGTGGGCGAGGGCACGGGGCTGGGACTGTCCATCAGCTACAAAATCATTCGTGACCATGGCGGCAGCATCCGCGTGGCCTCGGAACCGGGGCGCGGAACGCGCTTTCTCATCAGCCTGCCGCGCAGTCAGGCGGTCGAACTGAAACGGAGTGCCTGAGCCCATGACTTCACCCGTCCGCATCCTCTTCGTCGATGACGAGGAGCGCATCCTGCGCAGCCTGGCGCTGCAGTTTCGTCGCCAGTACGAGGTGATCACCGAAAGCGACCCGCTGCGGGCGCTGGAACGACTGAAGGAAGAGTCGGTACAGATCATCGTCAGTGACCAGCGCATGCCGGGCATGAACGGCGCCGAGCTGCTGGCCCGCTCGCGGGAGATCGCCCCGGAGTGCCTGCGCATCCTGCTCACCGGCTATTCCGATCTGGATGCTGCGGTGGAGGCGTTGAACAGCGGCGGCATCTTCCGCTACCTGACCAAGCCCTGGGACCCGCAGGAAATGGCCTTCACCCTGCGCCAGGCGGCGGAAATCGCCGAACGCCAGGCCGCCGCGCCGGTCACTTCCGCCACCAGTGACCTGGCGGCGCCGCTGAACCTGCTGCTGATGGATGACGACCCGGAAACCCTGCACTGCATCCAGGCTTTCTGCGAGGCTGGCGGCCACCGCCTGCTGCGTGCCCATAGCCTGAGCGAAGCGCTGGTCACCCTGAATCTGGAACCGGTGGACCTGCTCGTCAGCGACCTCAAGCTGGGCAGCGAGGACATGGCGCCGCTACTGAAATCCCTGGCCCAGGCTCACCCGCGCCTGCTCAGCCTAGTGGTGACGCCCTTCCGTGACACCCAGGCGTTGCTGAAACTGATCAACGAAGCGCAGATCTTCCGCTACCTGCCCAAGCCGATCCGCCGAGGCCTGTTCGAGAAGGGGCTGAAGGCCGCCGCCGAGCAGGCTTTCCTCTGGCGCGCACAACCCCTGAACCTGGTGCCGCGTGTGGCTGACGTGCCCAAGGAAGCCGGCGAGAGCCAGCGGGTTGGAAGCATCCTCGGGATGCTGGCGCGATTGCGCGAGCGGGTGATCGCCTGAGATGAAAACCCGGCGCTGCGGTGGGGTTTCCCTGGATTTCATCCGGGCTACACGTCTTCTCCCTGCACTTTGCCGCGAGCCTCACGCGGCAATCTCAGGTCGGCGCACAAGCCGCTGCCTTCCCGGTTGTGCAGCGTGATGCTGCCGCCCAGGCGCTGGGCGATCATCTGCACGATGGCCAGGCCAAGGCCGGCACCGTGGGGGTTGTCCTGGCTGTAGAAGCGTTCGAACAGGCGCTCCAGCTTGGCCTCGTCGATGCCCGGCCCCTGGTCCTCCACACGCAGCAAGAGGTAGTCGCGACCCTCCGGTAGCAGGCTGACTTTCACTTCGCCGCCGTCCGGGGAGAAGTTGGCGGCATTGGTCACCAGGTTCTGCAGGGCGATGCCGATGGCGGCGGCGTCGCTGGTGATTTTGAAGTTGCCCTCGGCCACCTCCAGGGCCAGCTCGAGGCCCTTGTCCAGCAAGAGGGGTGTCAGTTCGGCCAGGTGCTCGCGGACCAGGTGCCCGAGGTCCAGGGGCTGCCAATTCTGTCGCGCCAGTTCCGGCTCCACCCGGGCCATGGTGAGCAGTTGGTGCACCACCCGGGTCAGACGGTCGACGCCCACGGTAAGAAAGCGCAAGGCTTCGACCCGTTGCTCGTCGCTGCTGGCCTCCAGAGCGTTCTGCGCATGCAGGCGCAGCACCGCCAGCGGGGTGCGCATCTCGTGGGCGGCATCGCCAATGAAGCGCCGCTCGCGCTGGAGCATCTGCTCGATCTGTGCCAGCAGGCGGTTGATCGCTGCCTGCATGGGCTCCAGCTCTTTGGGCAGGGGCACAATCTGCAGTGGCGCCAGGGACTCGGCGTGGCGACTGCGGATCACCCGCGCCATGTTCTGCAATGGCTGCAGGCCCCAGCCGATGGCGAGCCAGACCAGGGCCGCGAGGATCAGGATGCCGATCAGGTTTGGCCAGAGCGTATGGCGGACGATGCGCTGTACCAGGTCCTTGCGTACATCGTCGCGCTCGCCTACCCAGATCAGCAGGCCCTGTTCGTTGTCCGGCAACACGAAGCCGCGCCACTGATAGCTGTCCAGCTTGATGTCGTGGAAACCGGTCCGTTGCGGTGCATGGTCGAAGGGGGGAGCACTGGGCGATCGCACCAGGCTGCGGCCGTCCTTGCCCCACACCTGGAAGGCCAGCTTGCTTTCGTAGGGGTGGCCAACCTTGTGCGGGCCGGCACTGCTAAGGGCGTCATTGAAGGCGCGATACAGCTCGTCCCGCCCGGTGCTGGCCAGCGGCATGCGCATCACGCCGAGCAGCAGACGAGCGTTCTGCGCCAGGTGGGCGTCGTAGATTTCTTCCACTTCGTGGCTGCTGTCGCGGTAGTTGAGGTAGACGATGAGCAAGGTGCCGAGCAGCAGGAGCACCATCACCAGCCAGAGGGTGCGTCGACGCAACGAGGTCATGGGCGTGCATCCACCAGGTAGCCGATTCCCCGCACGGTGCGGATGAGGTCGCTGGAGAGCTTCTTGCGCAGGTGGTGGATATGCACTTCCAGGGTGTTGCTTTCGGCTTCCTCGTCCCAGCCGTAGAGCGTCTGTACCAGGCGTTCACGGGTGAGCACCTTGCCCGGCTGTGAGAGCAGTTCGTGGAGCAACTGGTATTCCTTGGGGGTCAGCGGCACTGGGCTGCCCAGGTAGCTGACCTGCTGGCTGGCAGGGTCGAGCACCACGCCGGCGTGTTCGATCAGCACCTGCGGCCGCCCGGCGCTGCGGCGCAGCAGGGCGCGCAGGCGGGCCTTGAGTTCATTGAGGTCGAAGGGTTTGACGAGGTAGTCGTCGGCTCCGGCGTCCAGGCCGATGATGCGGTCGTCGGTGGCGTCGCGGGCAGTGAGCACCAGCACCGGCAGGGTGGAGCCGCTGGCCCGCAACTGTTGCAGCACCTGTACGCCGTCCAGCCTTGGCAACCCGAGGTCGAGGATCGCCAGGTCGAATTCTTCGGTCTGCAGTGCATGCAGCGCGCTGGCGCCGTCAGTCAGCCAGTCGATGGTGTAGCCCTCCTGGCGCAGGCCGGCGCGCACGCCGGCCCCCAGGGCGTTGTCGTCTTCGACGAGTAGCAGTCGCATGGACGTCCTTAGTGTTTGGCGATTGCCTGCAGTAAAGCATCGATTTCCTGGCGGCGGCCCTGGTCGGCGAGCTCGCGCCCGGGGCGCGGGGCGGCGGCCTTGGCCTTGAGCAGAACCTCGCGGGCCTGTTCCGGGTGGCCCTGGCGGTACAGGTGGTCGCCCCAGAAATACAGGCTGTCGATGCCCGACGGATTGATCTGCAGGGCCTTGCGCAGCAATTGGTCGGCCTTGTCTTCGTCACCGAAGCTGACGGGCCAGCCGGGTACCCGGTCGTACAGTGCGCCAAGGCTGGTGTAGGCCGAGCCCTGCAGGGCCTGCGGGTCGAGCTGGATGGCACGCTCAAGCGCCGCGCGGGCATCCTTGACCTTGCCCAGCGCGCCCAGGCCGCCTTCGGCACCAGCCCAGCTGCTGGTGACGATGCCGTGCCAGATCCAGGCTTCGGCGGCCTGCGGGGTGCTGTGGGTGAAGGCGCTGCTCTGGGCTGCGAGCTTCTCGAATTCGGCGGCGCGCTGCTTTTCCGGCACCTGGTACTGGATCTGTGCCCAGCGCTGCTGGATGTCGGCCAGGCGCTGGCTGCCGCTGGCGTCCAGGGCCCAGGCCGGGATGCTGAGGGTCAGGAACAGGCCGAAGGCGCAGAAGAGCTTGTTCATCATGGGTGGTCCTTGCTGTGGTGGGCGGTGCTGAAGCGGCGGATGATCGGCAGTTGCTTGTGCAGGGCGCGGTCCACTACACCCGGAAGCATGCCGTTGAGGCGGACGAAGAACTTCTCCGGCCAGCCCAGGTAGACCTCGCTGAGGTCCTTTTCGATGGCGGCGATCACCGCCCCGGCCACCTGTTCGGGCTCGTCCACCCCCACTTTGAGTTCGGCGTTGAGGGCCATGGCGGCCTGGCTGTTCATGCGGGTACGGGTGGCGCGCGGTGCGACGTACAGGACATTCACCGGGGTATCCGCCAGCTCCCGGCGCAGGGCCTCGGAGAATCCACGCAGGGCGAACTTGCTGGCGCAGTACACGGCGTATCCGGGGTAGCCGATGGAGCCGTAGATGGACCCGACGTTGACCACCAGGGCATGGCTCTGCTGGCGCAACAGTGGCAGCAGGGCACGGGTCAACTGCAGGGTGGCGGTGACATTGAGGGCAAGCATGCCCTCGATCTGGCTGTCGTCCACCTGTTCCAGCATGGCGAAGCTGTTCACCCCGGCGGCGTTCACCAGGACATTGATGCCGCCCATGCTGCGTGCGTCGTCGAGGACCCGCTGGCGGCCCTGCGGCTCGCGCAGGTCGGCGCCGGTCCAGATGAGCTGCTGCGCAAAGCGCTTGCGCAGTGCCGCCAGGGGCTCCTGGTGGCGGCTCACCGCCAATACCTGGGCGCCTCGTGCGCAGAGTTGTTCGGCCAGGGCCAGGCCGATGCCGCCGCTGGCGCCGGTGAGGAGCACGCGGCAATCAGTGAGGCGCATGACTCACCTCATGGGCACGGGGCAGGCCGCGGAACATCTCGGCGTAGAGCAGGTAGACCACCTTGGCGGCATGGATAACGGCCTGTTTGTCTTCTTCGTCTTCCAGGCGGTCCATCAGGCGGCGGTAGGTCGCCATGTGCTCCTGGTCGAGGACGCCGTGGGACGACAGGTAGCTGAAGGCGTCCGACGGCAGGCCGAGGCTCTCGCGGATGGTGTCGGCTGCCTGGGTGGCCAGGGCGATGCTGGTGCCTTCCAGTACGTTGACCATGCCGAAGAGTCCCACCGGATTGCCGCGGGCGATCTGGTCGTAGAGGAAGGCCACCATCAGCTCGATGGCAAGCGAGGGGCGGCTGCGGCTGACGGCTTCGGCATCACCGCCGCAGGCCGCGATGTCATTGAGAATCCAGCGCTCGTGCCCGTACTCCTCCTCGATGTACTCGCAGACGGCGCCACGGAGCCATTCCAGGCGCGAGGGCAGGCGGGCGCCACAGGCCATCATCAGCGGCACGGTGTGGCGCACATGGTGGTAGGCCTGGCCGAGAAAGGCGCGGTAGCCTTCCAGGCTGACCTGGCCGGCCAGGGCTTCGCGTATCACCGGGACACTGAACAGCGCCTCGCGTTCACGGGCGGTGGCGGCTTGCAGTTGGTCGAAGAAACTCATGGTTTAACCTCATTCTCGAGTTCAAGCAGGGTGCCGCGATAGCGCGCGAGTATGGCCTCGCGGCGCAGTCGGCCATTGGTGGTGAGCAGCCCGTCGGCGGCGCTGAAGGGGGTTTCCAGGCGATGCCATGCCCTGATCCGTGCGTAGTCGGGCAACTCGGCGTTGGCACCGGCCACGGCATCGGCGAGGGTTTGCGCATCGCATTGCGGGTCCAGTGGCCAGAGCAGGGCGAGGTTGCCGGGCAGCCCTTCGCCATGAACGAACGCCTGGGCGATCACGCCGCGCTGGGTGAGCTCGGCTTCCACCCAGTCCGGGTTCACGTTGCGACCGAAGCTGGTGATGAACTGATGTTTCTTGCGGCCCTTGAGGTGCAGATAGCCGTCGGCATCCAACTCGCCCAGGTCGCCGGTGGGCCACCAGTCGCCGGTGAACGGCGGTTCTCCCAGGTAGCCGAGCAGGGCGGAGCCGCTGACTTCCACTTCACCGTCGTCCGCCAGGCGCACCCGTACGTGGGGCAGGGGCCGGCCGACACTGCCCGGCCGGTTGGCGCCGGGGCGGTTCAGGCAGACCACAGACGCGCATTCGGACAGGCCGTAGCCTTCGAATACCGGCAGGCCGACCTTGGCCGCACGGGTCAGCAGGTCCTTCGATACCCGCGCGCCGCCTACCGCTACGAAGCGGAACTGCACGGCGCTGAGGAGTCCACGTTCAATGGCGGTGACCAGGCCCAGCAGCAACTGCGGTACCAGGATCAGGCTCTGTGCGCCGCTGAGGACGACACTGGTCAACAGTTTTTGCCAGTCCACGCCACTGGCTCCCTGGATACCCATCTGCCGCTGCGGCAGCAGGGTCACGCAGGCGCCCGCCAGCAGGGCGGCGTAGATGCCGAGGTTCTCCAGCAGCACGGCCAATGGCAGTACCGCCAGGTAATGGGCCGGTGCCGTGGGACGGCTGGCCGTCTGCAGTTCATGGGCGACCCGCAACAGGGTGTCCGCTCCCAGGCACACGCCCTTGGGCTGGCCGGTGGTACCGGAGGTGTAGGTGACCTTGGCGGTGCCGGCGGGCAGGGCGGCGTGGCCGCTGCGGGACTTGCGCCAGAAGGTGCCGTCGGCCTGGAATCCGGCTCCTTCCAGTTCGTTGGTGAAATTGGCGTCGACCACCGCCAGGCCGACCTGGCATTGCTCCAGGCAGTGGGCGCGCTGGGCGGGGCTGAAGAAGGGCGGCAGGATCAGGCAGGGGCGCCCGCTGAGCAGGGCGGCCAGGTCCCAAAGCAATGCCTCGGGGCCGTTGTCCAGGCCGAGGGCGAGCACGCCTTCGGGTTCGGCGCGCAGCAGGGCTTCGCGCTGTTCCACTTCGGCCAGCAATTGAGCATAGGTGTAGCGCCGGGTGTCGCCGCGCAGGGCCAGGGGCTGCGGCAGGTGGTTGGCGTAGCCGTGCAGGATCGCCCGCAAGTCCTCAGGCTGCATGGTGGGCTGCTCCTTCTGCCTCAGGAAAACCCAGGCGCGTGATGATCCCGCTGCGCTGCAACTGTTCGAAGCCGTGGCGGATGCTGCCGGTGAACACCTGGGGCTTCTGCTCGTAGTAGGTGCCCCATTGCTCCTGCTCTTGCCCGTTGAGGCGGCTGGGGTCGGCCTCGCCCAGGCGCAAGGGCTCCAGGCCGAGGCGGCGGAAGCTGTTGATCAGGCTCGGCGCACCGGTGAACACCACCCATTCCAGGCCGCGCAGGTTCAGCAGCCAGGTCACGGCGACGATGATCAGCCGCGCATTGCCGGCATTGATCGAGGCCAGGTTGCCCACCTCCACCACCTGCTCGCGTGTCACCGGGTGGGGCGCCAGGCGGGAGATGAGCGATTCCGCCGGTCCTTCCAGGTACTGCTCGAGGAACAGTGGCCCCTGCTCGGCGAGGCGAATGCCGGCCACGGCGCTGAGCGCGCCGTGGTAATTGCGCATGCTCAAAAGCTCCGGCATGAATTGGCGGATGTCTGCGCCATGGGCGCTGAGGAATCGGCGATGGACGAAGTCCTCCACCTGGCTGCGTCCGGAATCACCGGCCAACAGCAGGGACAGGGACTGTTGCTGCGACTTGTGACCGAAACGGAATGGGAACAGGGAGTTCCACTCGGCGCTGTTCATCGTTGCCCTCCAGGCGTTTGGCGTATGGAGGGCAGTATCTGTGGGAAGTCTTAAGGGACCCTGAAGGCGCGGACATGAACTCACACGACGTGGGTCGATGGAACATTCAGTGAGGCCACCGCTCTCGCAGTACCGTGCTAGCCGGATGAGCCGCACGCTGCCATTTTCTGGCCGTTCCCGCCGCGCTCCTTCACTTGGTACATGGCTGTGTCCGCTGCTGCCAGGAGCTCATCCGGATTGCGGCCGTGATCGGGGTAACGCGCCAGGCCGATGCTGGCGCTGATGGTGCAGGTCTGTCCGTCGATTCGATAAGGACGGGCAATGCGTCGCACAAGGTTCTTTGCCATGGCGTCCAGGTCCGAAGACTGGTGGGGCGTCGTCAGTACTACCACGAACTCATCGCCACTCAGGCGGGCTACCAGATCGCTCCTGCGGACGCCCCCAAGCAGGCGACCGGCGACGGCGACCAGCAGTTTGTCGCCATAGGCGTGGCCGAAGGCATCGTTGACCGGTTTGAATTTGTCCAGGTCGATGAACATCAGGGCAAGCGGAACGCCATTCTGATCAGCCTCTTGCAACGCTTGCTGCAAACGCTCGAAAAGCAGGCGTCGGTTGGGAAGTCGGGTCAGGGGATCGTGTTCGGCTTCAAAGCGTACGCGCGATCGTTCCTGGTCGGTTTGAGTGAAACTGTGCTGGATGGCCAGCAACTGGCTGACCCGGCCCTGGTCGTCGAGCAGCGGTGTGATGACCTGGTTGACCCGGTAGAAGCTGCCGTCCCTGGCGCGCTCCAGCAACTCGCCCTGCCAGGGCTTGCCGCTCAGCACGGTGCTCCAGAGCCGGGCATAGAAATCGGGGTCCTGTTCCCCGGATTTGAGCAGCGCGGGAGTCTTGCCCAGCAACTCTGCGAGCGAGTAACCGCTGAGCATGCAGAAGGCCGGGTTGGCCCATTCGATGCGTCCATTGCAGTCGGTGATCAGGATGGCATTGGCGGCGCCTTCCATAGCCCTGGCCAGTAGCTGCCGGTCGCACTCGTTCAATTGGGTACTCCAGCGCGGCAAGAGGTCGCACACAGCCAAGACTCTATGTGATGGATTTACGGGTTTTCTTGATCGGCATCAGGCCTGTGGCACACCGCCATCCCCTACCTTTGCCCAAGGCGTGCTGCTCGCTGGCAGCTAGAGTTTCCCTCCAGAGATTCGTATGGATCGACGCAAGAGACGGTGATCGAGATGGGTACCCATATCAGCTTTCTTGGCGGTGCTGGCACGGTGACCGGCAGCAAGTACCTGCTGGAGCATGAAGGGCAGCGGGTGCTGGTGGATTGCGGCCTGTTCCAGGGCTACAAGGCGCTACGGCTGCGCAACTGGGAGCGTTTCCCGATCCGCCCGCACCGGCTGGATGCCGTGGTGCTGACCCACGCCCACCTGGACCACAGCGGCTACCTGCCTGCGTTGGTGCGGGACGGTTACGCAGGCCCCATCTATGCCACCGAGGCCACGTGCGAACTCGTGGAAATCCTCCTGCGCGATAGCGCGCGCTTGCAGGAGGAGGAGGCCGAGTACGCCAATCGCCGAGGTTACTCCCGCCACCATCCGGCCAAGCCGCTCTATACCGAAGCCGATGCGGAGCAAGCCCTGAAGCAGTTGCGCCCGTTCGCCTGGCACCGTTCCTACGAGATCGCTTCGGGGGTCCGCCTGCAGTTGCGGCCGGCCGGGCACATCCTGGGGGCGGCGATGGTGGAACTGGAGGCGGGGGGGCGTCGCGTCCTTTTTTCCGGCGACCTCGGGCGCCCGGACGATCCACTGATGGTGGCGCCGGAAGTCGTCGAGGGCGCTGATTTCCTGGTGGTGGAGTCCACCTACGGCAATCGCCAGCACCCCTCGGAAGACACCCAGCGGGTGCTGGCCGACGTCATCAACCGAACGGCGCTGCGCAAGGGGATAGTGGTCGTACCGTCCTTCGCGGTGGGGCGGGCGCAATTGCTGATGTACTTGCTGTATCGCCTGAAGCAGGACGGGATGATTCCGGACCTGCCCGTCTACCTCAACAGCCCCATGGCCACTGACGTGACCACGCTCTACCAGCGCTTCCGGACCGAGCACCGCCTGAGTCGTGCAGAGTGCGAGGGCATGTGCCAGGTGGCGCGCTTCGTGCGGACGGTGGATGAAGCCAAGCGCCTGGAGCAATTGCGTACGCCGGCGGTGATCATCGCCGGCAGCGGGATGGCGACCGGCGGGCGGGTGCTGCATCACCTCAAGGCGCTGGCACCTAACGCGCGCAACACCATCCTGCTGTCCGGCTTCCAGGCGGGCGGTACCCGTGGCGCAATGATCGCTTCCGGCGCCCGCGAGGTGCGTATCCATGGCGAAGACATCCCCATCCGGGCAGAGGTGGTGATGCTGGAGAACCTCTCCGCCCATGCTGATGCCGGCGAGATCCTCGACTGGCTGCGGCCGTTCTCCCGGATTCCGAAACACACCTTCGTGGTCCACGGGGAACCTGATGCCGCTGATTGCCTGCGCCGGCGCATAAGCCACGAACTGGGCTGGTCGGTTTCCGTCGCCGAGTATCGCCAGCGGGTGTCCCTGGATGCGCTGGCGGGGGAGGGCGACTGACATCGACCTGCAGTGATTCGGTCACCAACCGGTCATCTCCAACGGGCATCCTGCATGCAGGAACAGAAAGGGCACAGGACGTGCCAGGGTGCAAACTCAAGCTGCCGGCGATGGCAGCTTTTTTTTGCGCGCGATTTACCCAGGCCGATGACCATGGCCGGGTTCGCCGGGCGCAAGCGCAAACTGTCGGAGATCGTATCGGGCTCAGAGCTTGTAGCCGATCTGCCTCAGCAGCCCCTTGCGCCAGGCGATGTCGTCGGCACCTTCGACTCCACTCGGCGAGAAGCCGTCTACCACGCCTAGCACGCCGCGGCCCTGCTCGGTCTCGGCGAGGATGACCTGGGTGGGGTTGGCGGTGGCGCAAAAGATCCGGCAGACCTCCGGCACCAGCTTCAGGCTGTTGAGCACATTGACCGGATAGAAACCGTCGCCGAGGAAGACGATGAAGCTGTGCCCGGCGCCGATGGCGAGGGCGTTCGTGCGGGCCAGTTCGAGCATGGCCTCATCGGTGCCGGAGCAGCGCACCAGGCATTTGCCCGAGGCTTCGCAGAAGGCCAGCCCGAAGCGGATTCCGGGCACGGCGCCCACCAGGGTTTCGTGGATGTCTTCGACGGACTTGATGAAGTGGGTCTGGCCGAAGACGAAATTGATCGACTCCGGCTTGTCGATACTGACGCTGATGAGTTGCATGTGGTGCGCCTCCAACCCCCATGGAACAAGCATAGCCAGGGGACTGGCAGCGGCGCGGTCACCCAGCAGTCAGCCAAGGCAGCGGGTGCCAACTCAGTATGAAAAAACCCGGCGGATGCCGGGTTTCTTGCTGGAAATAGCCGCTTATTCGGTGCTCAGCACGCCTCGGCGGATCTGGTCGCGCTCGATGGATTCGAACAGGGCCTTGAAGTTGCCCTCGCCGAACCCGTCGTCACCCTTGCGCTGGATGAACTCGAAGAACACCGGGCCCATCAGGGTTTCCGAGAAAATCTGCAGCAACAGGCGTTTGCTGCCGTCTTCGGTGGTGCCGTCCAGTAGGATGCCGCGCGACTGCAACTCGCCTTCCGGCTCGCCGTGGTTCGGCAGGCGGCCCTGGAGCATTTCGTAGTAGGTGGCCGGTGGCGCGGTCATGAAGCGCATGCCCAGGGATTTGAGTTCGTCCCAGGTCTTGACCAGGTCGTCGGTGAAAAAGGCGACGTGCTGGATGCCTTCACCGTTGAACTGCATCAGGAACTCTTCGATCTGCCCGGCGCCCTTGGAGGATTCCTCGTTGAGCGGGATGCGGATCATGCCGTCCGGTGCTGTCATGGCCTTGGAGGTCAGGCCGGTGTACTCGCCCTTGATGTCGAAGTAGCGGATCTCGCGGAAGTTGAACAGCTTCTCGTAGAAGTCCGCCCAGTAGGCCATGCGACCGCGGTACACGTTGTGGGTCAGGTGGTCGATGATCTTCAGGCCGGCACCCTTCGGGTGGCGGTCGACGCCCTCGATGAATTCGAAGTCGATGTCGTAGATCGAGGAGCCTTCGCCGAAACGGTCGATCAGGTACAGCGGCGCGCCGCCGATGCCCTTGATCGCCGGCAGGCGCAGTTCCATCGGTCCGGTGGGGATCTCGATGGGCTGGGCGCCCAGTTCCAGGGCGCGGGCGTAGGCCTGGTGGGCGTTCTTCACGCGGAAGGCCATGCCGCAGACGGACGGGCCGTGCTCGGCAGCGAAATAGGCGGCCAGGCTCCTGGGCTCGTTGTTCAGGATCAGGTTGATCTCGCCCTGGCGATACAGGTGCACGTCCTTGGAGCGGTGGGTGGCGACCTTGGTGAAGCCCATCATGGCGAAGATGGGTTCCAGGGTGTTCGGGGTGGGCGAGGCGAACTCGATGAATTCAAAGCCCATCAGGCCCATGGGGTTTTCGAAGATGTCAGCCATTTTTTGGCACCTCAAGCATTTGATTGGAAGTATGGGTCAATGCGAGGTGGCAGCTGGTGGCGCGCAGGAAATGCCGCGTACGCTGCGGGCGAGGTAGTCGCCGATGGTGACTTTGAATCCGAGGCTTTTCATAGCGGTGGCCTCAGGCCGGTTTGTCGGCTTGTTGGTCGGGGTGCGCCTGGGTGAATGCCGGATGCTCAAGGGCAAGGCATTCGACCCGGGCGATCTTCGGATAGTGTGACAGGTCCAGCTCGAAGCGGCGGGCGGCGTAGACCTGCGGTAGCAGGTAGACGTCGGCCAGGCCCGGTTCGCCGAAGCAGAAACCTTCGTCGCCAATCAGCGCTTCGACCGCGTTGAAGCCCTCTGCGATCCAGTGACGAATCCAGTTAATCACCTCCACTTCCTCCACCTTCAGGCCACGCAGGCGATTGAGCACGGCGACGTTGTGCAGCGGGTGGATATCGCAGCCGATGATGGCCGCTACCGCACGCTGGCGCGCACGTGCTTCCAGGTCCTGGGGCAGGAGTGCCGGTTGGGGAAAGCGCTCTTCGAGGTATTCGATGATGGCAGGGGACTGGATCAGTACCTGGCCGTTGTCGGTGCGCAGGCTGGGCACGCGGCCCTGGGGATTGATCGACTTGTATTCGGGGGTGTGTTGCTGGCCGCCGTCCTTGATCAGGTTCACCGGAATGTTCCGGGCGTCCAGCCCCTTCAGCGCCAGGGCAATGCGCACCCGGTAGGAGGAGGTGGAGCGGTAATAGGTGTAGAGGTCCATGGCAATCGCTCGGCGGCAGGCGCTCCGGTGTGAGGTCCGGAAGCCAGCATTGTTATTTTCGTAATCAATTTACACTTTGCGTAATTTGCGGGCTTGGGGCGGGACTGTCAAGCAGCGAGCGGCGCCAGGAAAGGCTGTGGGGGGAATTTATTCGCTAAGGGATGCAACGCAGCCCCAGACGAATTCCGCAGGGCAGACCTGCGGTCTGCTTGGCGAATGAATAGGCGATGCCTGCGTTAGCTGTTGCGAGAGATTGACCAGCGGGCCAAGAGCCTTGTAGGAGCTGGCTTGCCAGCGAAACGGGGCCATTCGCTGGCAAGCCAGCTCCTACGGGCAATGCAGCTGCCTGCAACACGCAATGCAGACATAGCCAATGAATTCGCCCCCACGATAGAGCGCACAAAAAGAAGGCCCCGCATTGAGCGGGGCCTTTTCAGTCACTGGTGCTGCTTGGCGTCCTGCACGCCGGCGGTGTTGTTCAGCAGGCTGCCGGTGGCGGTCTGTAGGAAGGCTTCCAGGTACTTCTGCAGGCGCGGGTCGCTGTCGCCGGGGATGCGTTCGGCCTTCGCGTTGGCCCCCAACTGGTACTGGTACAGGCGCGCCGGGAAGTCCTTGGGCTGTACCAGGATGCGGTCACTGCTGACGATGGCGACGGTCTGGTCGCTGCCGGACGGCTTGATCACGCCGATGCCCGGGTCGTCGGCTGGCAGGTTGAGCAGGTCGCGGCCCCAGCACTGGTGCCGAACCTCGCCGCCCAGGCGGCCCATGATCGTGGGCACGACATCGATCTGCGTACCGACGGTGTGATTCAGGGTGCCGAACTTTTCCTGCACGCCGGGGCCGATCAACAGCAGCGGCACGTTGAAGCGGAACAGGTCCATCTCGGTGAGTTGCTTGTCACTGCCAAAGCCATGGTCGCCGACTACCACGAACAGGGTGTCCTTGAAGTAGGGCTCCTTGCGCGCCTTCTCGAAGAACTGGCCCAAGGCCCAGTCGGAGTAGCGCATGGCGGTCAGGTGTTCGTCGTGGGCGCCGTGCCCGCTGACCTTTTCCACCGGCAGTTCGGTCGGCAAGGCGTAGGGCGTGTGGTTGGAGAGGGTCTGCAGCAGGGCATAGAAGGGCTTGTCGGTGGGCATCTTCGCCAGTTCGGCGGCGCCCCGGTCGAACATGTCCTGGTCGGAAACGCCCCAGGTCTTGTCCATGAACACCGGATTGACGAAATCCTCGCGGCCGACGAAGCGGGTCATGCCCTGGTTGCTGAAGAAGCCGGACTGGTTATCCCACTGGAAGTTGCCGTTGTAGACATACAGATCGTTGTAGTCGCGGGCGCTGAGCAGTTGCGGCAGGCCGGAGAACTTGTGTGCGCCCTCGGGGGTACGCATCAGGTACTCGAAGCTGGGCAGGTTGGGGAAGCAGGCCATTGTGGCGAACATCCCCTGGTGGGTGTGGGTGCCGTTGGAGAAGAAACGGTCGAACAGCAGACCCTCCTTGGCCAGTTGGTCGAAGTACGGGGTAATGCCCTCCGGGCTGCCCATGGCGCCGACGTAGCGGCCAGCGAAGCTCTCCATGAGGATGACCACCACGTTGCGGATCGGCAGGGTGCCCTCTGCTGGCGGTGTGAAGTCACGGCGGATGGCGGCCTTGTCGGCATCAACCAGGTTGTCGTTGGGCGTCAGGAGCATCTGACGCACGGCCGCCAGGGCTTCATCCTCGGGCAGGGTGGCCTTCCAGGCGTTGTCGCGGTGGGAGGAGAAACTGTTCTTGGCGGCGTCCACCAGGGTCAGGGTGCCATTCAGGCCCAACTGGTTGGCGAACATCGAGTCGGTGGTGAAGGCATCGCCCCAGCGCAGCGGCGGACCTTGGCGCAGGTGGCCGCGGGCGGCAGTAGTCGCGACCACCAGGCAGACCAGGAAGACAGCCACACGGGCGAACCAGGGGGCGTGATGGTGAACGGCCGGACGGCCGTGCAGGGCAGGGGATCGTGGGCGGCTCAGCAGGTCCAGGCCACGGAACATCAGGTAGAGCACCGCAGTGGCCAGGGCCCAGGCGATCAGGTAGCGACCGACCGGGAAGCCGTTCCAGATCATGCTGGCAACAGTCCCCAGGTCCTCCTGCATGTACTGGAACACCAGGCTGTTCAGGCGCTGGTGGAACTCGCGATAGAAGTCCAGCTCACTGATGCCGAGGAACAGGGTGAGGCTGGCGAAGAGTGTCAGCCAGATCCGGTGCAGGCCCCGGGCGGCCATGGCGCGGACGCTGAGCAGGGAAAGCAGCAACGGAACGCAGGCGAACACCACCACGCGCAGGTCGAAGCGCAGGCCATTGTAGAAGGCTTCGACGAAGACCGAGGCCGGGCTGTCGCCGATCTGGTCGCTGTTGTACACCAGCAGCGCCACCCGCAGCAGGCTGTACATCACCATCAGGGCGGCGGCGCTGAGCAGGGTGAAGACGAGGTGGCTCTTGACGGTGGGACGGTCCAGGTTGAACGAGGACTGCCGGGTGGTAACGGGTTCCTGTGCGGTCATGCGATCAAGCATCCATAGGTCTACTTCAAGTCGGGGCGGCATCTCTAGGGAACTGCTGCCGGAGGCAAGAAGACCACCTGATGGCACATCGGTTCCAATAAAGCCCGCCGAGGCCGGCGGACTGTGCCAGACAGAATGTGAAAAAAACGTCGAATGAACGGCGATTGGTCGCGTTGTGGGGCGTGTTCAGCCGCGATGATTGCCGATCGTCGCTCCAGTAGCCGCCCAGGGAGCCGAAGCTGCGCAGCGCTGTACTCAACCCTCGCGGCGTTCTCGAATGGCGGCGGCCTCGCGGGTCACCAGTTCGATGAACGACAGCGCCAGGGGCGAGCGTTCACTGCGTTTGCGTACCAGCCAGACGGCGGTGGTCGCGCCCGGGTCCAGCAGGGTGCGATAGACCACGCCGTCGACGCGGGTGCGGCGGAATGAGGCGGGCAGCACCGATACCCCGAGTCCAGCCGATACCAGGCCGATGATGGTCATGGCTTCGCTGGCTTCCTGGGCGACGCGGGGCAGGAAGCCGGCATTGCGGGCGAGCTCGAGCATCTGGTCGTAGAGGCCGGTACCGAAGGTACGCGGGAAAAACACGAAGGGTTCCTCCGCCAGGGCACTGAAGTGGATGCCGTCCTCGCTACCGACGGCCAGGGGGTGGTCGGCGCGCAGGATGGCCACCAGCGGCTCGCTGAACAGCTCCACGGCCAGCAGGTTGTCCGGCAGGTTCAGGGGACGGATCACCCCCACCTGCAGGCTGTCGTCCAGCAGCGCCTTGACCGTTTCCGCGCTGCTGCCCTCGGTAAGTTCCAGGTGCACATCCGGATAGGCCTGGCGGAAGGCGTGGATGCTGCGGGGAATGCTGGAGGTGAACGGGGCGGACGAGGTGAAGCCCACCTTCAGCTCACCCAACTCGCCACGATGGGCGCGGCGCGCCAGTTGCACGGCCTTGTCCACTTGCACCAGCACCTGTCGGGCCTCGTCGAGGAAGCGCCGGCCGGCTTCGGTCAGTTCCACCCGGCGGTTGGTGCGTTCCAGCAGGCGTGCGCCGATTTCTTCTTCCAGGGCCTGGATCTGCTGGCTCAGCGGAGGCTGGGAGATGCCCAGTTGCTCGGCGGCTCGACCGAAGTGCAGTTCCTCGGCCACGGCGATGAAGTAGCGCAGATGTCTCAGTTCCATGGGGCGGCCTTTTGATATGTTTAGCGTATTAAATGTGTCGAATAATATATTGGAGATAATATAAACCGCCCGATATCCTTCGTCCCATAACCCCAACAACGAATATTCCCAGCCCCTGATTCAGGCGGCACGGCCTCGTTGTGCCTGCTCGCCGCAATCTTCCGAAGGTGTCCCGTGAGCAAATCCCAGGCAGTACTCAAGACCGAAGACGACCCCGCGTTTAGCGAGGCGGTGCGTGACGCAGCCAGTGAGCTGCCGGATGCCGCCGCCAACGACCCCGAACTTCCCACCTACATTCGCAAAGGCACGCCGCAGTTCATGCGCACGTCGCTGGCGCTGTTCTCCGGCGGTTTCGCCACTTTTGCCCTGCTGTACTGCATGCAACCGATGATGCCGGTGCTGTCCAAGGCCTTCTCCATCACCGCTGCCCAGAGCAGCCTGGCGCTTTCGGTATCCACCGCCATGCTCGCCCTCGGCCTGCTGGTGACCGGCCCGCTGTCCGACGCCATCGGCCGCAAGCCGGTGATGGTGGTGTCGCTGATCGCCGCCGCCCTGTTCACCCTGGCCAGTGCCGTCATGCCGACCTGGGAAGGCGTGCTGGTGATGCGCGCCCTGGTCGGGTTGTCGCTGAGCGGCCTGGCCGCCGTGGCCATGACCTACCTCAGCGAGGAGATCCACCCGCATCACCTCGGTTTCTCGATGGGCCTCTACATCAGCGGCAACGCCATTGGCGGTATGAGCGGGCGCCTGATCAGCGGCGTGCTGGTGGACTTCGTCTCCTGGCACGCGGCGCTGGCCGTGCTCGGCGGCCTGGCGCTGCTGGCCGGCGTGGTGTTCTGGCGCGTGTTGCCGGAGTCAAAGCACTTCCGTCCTCAGCCGCTCAAACCGTCCACCCTGGTGGAAGGCTATCGCCTGCACTTCCGTGATGCGGGCCTGCCCTGGCTGTTCCTTACCGGGTTCCTGCTGATGGGCGCTTTCGTCACCCTGTTCAACTACATCGGCTACCGACTGCTGGCGTCTCCCTACCAGATGACCCAGGCCGTGGTGGGCGTGCTCTCGGTGGTTTACCTGTCGGGTATCTACAGCTCGGCCTGGGTCGGTTCCCTGGCGGACAAGCTGGGCCGGCGCAAGGTGCTCTGGGCTGCCATCCTGTTGATGCTGGGGGGGCTGGTGCTGACCCTGTTCAGCCCGTTGGGGGTGATCCTGGCCGGCATGGCGATCTTCACCTTCGGTTTCTTTGGTGCGCATTCGGTGGCCAGCAGCTGGATAGGCCGCCGCGCCCAGAATGCCAAGGGCCAGGCCTCGTCGCTGTACCTGTTCAGCTACTACGTCGGTTCCAGCCTGGCCGGCACCCTCGGCGGCCTGTTCTGGCACCACTACGGCTGGCAGGGTGTCGGCCTGTTCATCGGTGCCTTGCTGGTCGTCGCGGTGGCGGTGGCCTTGCACCTGGCACGGCTGCCGGCACTGCCGGGCAACGCGATCGTCCAGCCGGCGCATTGACCGTTCCACCCGGGCCCGCCAGGCGGGCCCGGGTGCGACAACACGTCTCCCTCCGGTCATGGCCAGGGCTGGCAGAATGCCCGCCTACCCACCGACCAGAGTGGGAGCGACCCTGCCTTTCATGCGTGCACACCCCAGTTCCTTCAACGCCGGGAAGTACAGCATGAGCATCACCTCCACCGACATCTGCAACGCCGCCGACGCCCTCCAGGGTTTTGTCGGCTTCAACCGCAAGCTGGGCAAGTACATCGTTCGTTTCAGCGAAGACTCGTTCGGCATGGACGTGCCCGACGACAGCATCACGCCGGCCTGCGAGTTCGTCTGGGTGGCGAAATCCGGTCAGGTGATGACGCTCAGCCGCGAATGCCTGCAGATCCTCCTGGAACAGAACATCAACGACCGCCTCAACCTGGGCGATGCGTTGCTGATTTACCTGCGCCGCACCGACTTGCCGGAAATCAGCGCCGAGCGCTTGCGGCTCTGATGCTGTAAGCGGAGCTGGAAGGCGTCCGGGTCGGTGCATGGCGGACCGAACCCTTCGATGCGGGGCGACGAGGCAAGGCATCGCAGGCCCTGCAGTGCGTGTGGTGCCTGGTGCTATAACTGAAAGCCTTGGGGGATTCACCGTGGAGGGCACCGTCATGGCACGCCTCGGAATCCTGCTATCAGTCCTGGCCGTGCCGGGCGCCTGGGCGACCGGCTATGGCGATTCCTATTACGGGGTCGGTCCCTACCTTGGTACTGCTTATTACCCCAGCCGCCCCCTGCAACCCTACGTCTCTCCGCCGCCCCAACCCTTCGCCGACCTGCCGCCGCAAACCTTCATCGTGGTGCCGGACTATCACCAGTTCCGCGACGCGCAGTTGCCTCGCGTCAGCACTGAGAAGCCGCAGGTTCTGATTCGCACCTTCGATCCGGCGCTGGGTGTGTATCGGGATACTGAGGTCAGGGATGGGGAAGGAGAGGGGCTGCCCTAGCTCGCACTTCTGCGCCCGAACCGCCGCCGGTAATCCGTGGGCGACAGCCCGACCATCTTGTTGAACACCTTCCTGAACGCCGCCGGGTCCTGGTAGCCGACTTCCCAGGCGATCTGGTCCACCGAGCGGTTGGTCAGTTCCAGCAGTTCACGGGCCTTGGCGGCACGAAGCTGCTGGCAGTACTCGGTAGGTCGCAGACCGGTGGCCTGCTGGAAGCGGCGCAGGAAGGTGCGCTCGCCCAGCCCAGCCTGGTCGGCCATGGCGGGCAGGCTGACGTTGCGTGCGTCCTGGCGCTGCAGCCAGTGCTGCACCTTGAGCACGGCCTCGTCGCCATGGTTGAGGCGCGGGGTGAAGCGGCGGAAGTACTGCTGGGAGTGGCGGGGCAGGTCGAGCGCCAGGAAGCGCGCGGTGTCTGCGGCAATGGTTGGCCCCAGCAAGCGGTCCACCAGGGTCAGGCCCAGGTCGGTCCAGGCCATCACGCCGCCAGCGGTGATGATGTCGCCGTCGTCCACCACCAGTTTGTCGGCATCCACTTTCACGTCCGGATAGCGCTCGGCCAGGTCCTTGGCCAGGCTCCAGTGGGTGGTCATGGCGCGGCCGGCGAGCAGGCCCGTCTGCGCCAGTACGAATGCACCGGCGCACACCGAGCTCAAGGTCACGCCCTCTGCATGCTGGCGGGTGAGCCAGTTGGCGAAGGGCTGCAGGGTTGCGGTCGAGGGCAGTGAACCGATGCAAGGCAGCGCCACCACCACCGCGACTCGGCTGTCGGCGTCCGGGTGGCTGTCGAGGGTGCAGCGTAACTCGCCGTCATCGCCAGCCGTCCAGTGGCGCACCCGCAGCAGGGGAAGGTCGGCGTCGGTGTGCTCGGCGGCCATGCGATTGGCCACCGTGAACAGGTCGGAGAGACCGTGGGCCGCTGCGAGCTGGGCACCGGGATAGAGCAGGAGGCCGATCTCCAGCGTGGTCTTCATTGTCAGTTCTTCCTGCGAATTTGTCGGTTGCGCCGATCCCCGCCCGGCGCTGAAAGGTTCACCTTAGATCCCACGCAACCACCCCCACAACCTGAGGTGAACATCATGAGCAAGCAAGCCGTTATCGTAGTCGACATCCAGAAAGACTATTTCCCCGGTGGCCTCTGGACCCTCCACGGCGCGGACGCCGCAGCCGACAAGGCCGCCCGGATCATCGCCGGTGCCCGTGAGGCAGGCGACCTGGTGGTTCACATCCGTCACGAGTTCACCAGCCCGGATGCGCCCTTCTTCCGGCCTGGCTCGGAGGGCGCGCACATCCATCCGAAGGTGCTGAATGCACCGGGCGAGCCGGTGGTCCTGAAGCACTTCGTCAACTCCTTCCGCGAAACCGGACTGAAGGACATCCTCGACAGCAACGGCGTGGAGAAGGTGACGGTCGTCGGCAGCATGAGCCACATGTGCGTCGATGGCATCACCCGCGCAGCGGCCGACTATGGTTATCAGGTCACGGTGGTCCACGATGCCTGCGCCTCGCGGGACCTGGAATTCAACGGCAAGGTCGTCCCCGCTGAACAGGTCCATGGTGCCTTCATGGCTGCACTGGCATTCGCCTACGCCACTGTGATTTCCACTGACGAATACCTCGCGCAGCAGGGCCAGTAAGCCCGCCGCTGATGCAGTCGAGTGCAATCGAGAACCTTCCCACCCAATGGGGCCCCGGGCCGGGGCCCGACACCGAAGGAGTGCGCAAGATGGGCAGCATCACCACCCGAGATGGTACGCAGCTCTACTACAAGGACTGGGGCTCCGGTCAGCCCATTGTCTTCAGCCATGGCTGGCCGCTGACGTCCGATAGCTGGGAGTCGCAGATGTTCTTCCTGGCCAGCCAGGGCTACCGCGTCATCGCCCACGACCGCCGTGGTCATGGCCGCTCCAGCCAACCCTGGGAAGGCAATGACATGGACACCTACGCAGACGATCTGGCTGAACTGATCGAGGCGCTGGACCTGCGCGATGCAATCCTCTTCGGCTTTTCCACCGGTGGCGGTGAAGTGGCCCGTTACATCGGCCGCCACGGTACCGGGCGCTTGGCCAAGGCCGGACTGATCGCTGCCGTGCCGCCGAAAATGGTGCTGAGCGAGGACAACCCGCTGGGCACGCCGATCGAAGCCTTCGACGGCATTCGGGCCGGCTCCGTGGCTGATCGCTCGCAGCTCTACAAGGACATCGCCAGTGGCCCCTTCTTCGGGTTCAACCGCCCGGGCGCCAAGGTGTCGCAGGGGTTGATCGACTCCTTCTGGATGCAAGGCATGATGGCTGGCCACAAGAGCGCCTATGACTGCATCAAGGCCTTCTCCGAGACCGACTTCCGCGAAGATCTGAAGAAGTTCGACATCCCGACGCTGATCCTGCATGGCGACGACGACCAGATCGTACCGATCAAGGCCTCCGGGCTGGAGTCGGCCAAGCTGGTCAAGGACGCGAAGTTGCTGGTCTATCCCGGCGCTCCCCATGGCCTGACCGACACCCACAAGGAACAGGTCAATGCCGATCTGCTGGCTTTCATCAAGTCATAGGCAGGGTGGCGAAGGTGTGAGGCCCGGCGCTGCAATGTCGGGCCTCGCTCCATCCGGCCACTGACTACGCGAGCTTCTGTGCGATGAAATCCACAAGGGCCCTGGACGCGCACCGGCTGGTGGCCAGCGGTGACGCCCAGGGCAAAGTGGTGGTGGACCTCGTCGGCTGATTGTCAGCCGAAGCGCACCAGGTTGAGGGCTGGCAGGGGGCCGCCGGGGAACTGCACCAGGCGGCCGCCGATGGCCAGTGCACCGAGGTCGATTCCGAAGAACCCCAGGCGCTCGATCAGCCCACCCACGTCAACCTTGGCCCGAGCGTCGTCGCCCGAATAGAACAGCACGCGGCGACCGCCCTCGCTGGCCGGATTGCCCGATATCAGTTGCGGCTGCAGGTGGTTGAAGGCCTTCACCACACGGGCGCCGGGTACCAGGTCGGTGAACACCTCGCTGGACAGCCGGCCGTGCAGTTCCGCCGGCTTGAACAGCGGCGCCTCGATAGGGTTGTTGGCGTCGATCACGATGCGCCCGGCGAAGTCTGGCAGGCCTGCCAGGGCGGCGGGCAGCTTCGACCAGTTCACTGCCACCATAACGATGTCCTGCGCGGCTGCCTGCTCGCGGGTGCCGGCCTTGATGGTCGGACCGAGATCGCGGACGAGTTCCGCCAGGGATTCCGGACCGCGGCTGTTGGCGATTACCGCTTCGATACCCTGACGGGCCAGCGCTTTGGCAAAGGCTGCGCCGATGGCGCCTGCACCGATGATTCCAATGCTTTTCATGCGTGTTCTCCGGATGGATCAGGCGGTGAAGCCGCCGTCGGCGATGATGTCGGCGCCGGTGACGAAGGACGCGTCCGGTCCGGCGAGGAAGGCCACCACATGGGCGATCTCTTCCGGTTTGCCATAACGGCCGATGGCGATGCCGGGGCCGACGATCTGGCTCACCGGGCCGCCGTCCGGGTTCATGTCGGTGTCGGTGGGGCCGGGATGCACGGTATTCACTGTGATGCCGCGCGGTCCGAGGTCTCGTACCAGGCTGCGGTTGAAGCCGGCGATGGCACCTTTGGTCAGGGTATAGAGCGAGGCTGTGGGGAAGGCCGCGTAATGGGTCATGGAGGAGCCGATATGCACGATGCGCCCACCTGCCGACATATGGCGTACGGCTTCCTGGGTGGCCACGAACACGCCGGTGACATTCACCGCCAACATGCGCTCGTAGGTTTCGAAGGGGATTTCGTCGATGGGGCCGCCCAAGCCAAGGCCTGCGTTGTTCACCAGGATATCCAGGCTGCCGAGGGCGTCCACGGTTTCGGCGACGGCGGCGCGCACGGCGGCCGGATTGCCGGCGTCGGCCTGGATGGCAACGGCGCGGCCGCCGGTTGCCTGGATGGCACGCACGACTTCCGCGGCCTTGTCCGGCGAGGCGCTGTAGGTGATGGCGACGGCGGCACCGTCAGCGGCCAGGCGCTTGGCGATAGCGGCGCCGATGGAGCGGGAGCCGCCGGTAACGAGGGCGGTCTTGCCGGCGAGGGGGAGGG
>NZ_SCOK01000042.1:0-49049 GCF_005502555.1 Pseudomonas sp. D(2018) | reverse complement strand
GTGCCCTCGGCCAGTTGTTGGCGGCCGGCACGATCCAGCCGGGTCCAGCAGCCCACCGTCGCCAGCAGCTTCTCGATCCGGTTGCGGTGCTGCTGCAGCTCGCGCTGCAACTGCTGGCGCTCGCGCCCCCAGTGCCGGCGATCCTCGTCCTCGACGCTGGGCGCGCACACCACCTGAAAACGCCGCTGCTCGCCGCGCAGCCAGGCCAGCAGGGCCTCCACCAGGCGCAAGGCGTCCAGCCGGTCAGTCTTGGCCAGACGCCTCCGCCGCGCCATCAGCAGGCTCGCCGGATCGATCACCAGGACCTCCAGCGCACGCGCCTGCAAGGCGCGCTGTAGCCAGAAACCATCCTGGCCCGCTTCATACACCACGACCACTCTGGCGGACGCCGGCAACGCCCAGAGCGCGCGCGTCTCCGCGATCGTTTGCACCACCTGCTCCAGGCGCGCCAGGGGCTGCGGTGCGTCGACTGTCTTCAGCCGGGGGTTGCGCCGGGCATCGCTCAGCGCCACTTTCCAACTGGCCTTGGCCAACTCCAGCGCCACTGCCAGGACCGGTTCATTCGCACTATGCTGTTCAACGTAGGCCGTTCGCATGTCGATTCCTCCTCTGGGCCAAACCTTCTATCCCCCGGATTAAGAATCGGCGTGCGGGCGGCCTTTGCATAGGATCTACAGATAGCGCCAGAAAGATCCGCTAATTCGATACAAACCAAGCAAAATCACGCACCATTGATCCAATTCATAGGCGTAGGATCGCGCTCATTCCAACCTTGAGGAGGTCCAGATGAGCTATCGCCAGATTCTCGAACAACGTCCCGGCCAACCGGCGTCGGACGGCGCCGGGGTCAACCTGACGCGCGTTTTTGCCGAGCAGGGCGTGCCCCGCTTCGACCCCTTCCTGATGCTCGACGAGTTTGGCTCGGCCAACCCGGACGACTATGTCGCCGGCTTCCCGCCGCACCCGCACCGAGGCTTCGAGACCATCACCTACATGCTCGAAGGGCGCATGCGCCATGAAGACCATCTGGGCAATAGCGGCCTGCTGCAAAACGGCGGCGTGCAATGGATGACCGCCGCGCGCGGGATCATCCACAGCGAGATGCCGGAGCAGGAAGAAGGCGTGATGCGCGGCTTCCAGATCTGGCTCAACCTGCCGGGCAAGGACAAGATGGGCGACCCTGGCTACCGCGACTTCGATCCGGTGGAGATTCCGCGGGTACGCGCGGCTGAAGGCGTCGAGGCACGGGTGATCGCCGGCCGCTTCGACGATGGCGAGATCAGCCAAGAGGGCGCCGTGCAACGTCCGCATTCCGAACCGCATATCTTCGACCTCGACCTCCCCGCCCACAGCCGGGTGTCACCACGCCTGGCCGACGGCCTGCGGGTGCTGCTTTACGTCTACGAGGGCGATGTACACGTCAATGGCCAGGCCATTGGCAAAGGGCGCCTGGCGCGTCTCTCCGAGAAAGGTGCGCTGGAGATCGCCACCGACGCTGGGGCAAAGGTCCTGCTGCTGGCTGGACGTCCCCTGGGCGAGCCCATCGTCCAGTACGGTCCCTTCGTGATGAACAGCCGCGAGGAAATCGAGCAGGCCCTGCGGGACTACCGAGACGGCGTCTTCGGTCAGTGACGCAGGGGTTAGAGCGCCGGAATCACCTGCGGGTGAACCGGCGCCATCTCCAGGCCCAGGAAACGCTGCAGTTCGGTGCGCTTGGCCATGGCGTCCTGGTAGCCCAGCTCGATCAGTTCGTTGCAGTAGCCGGGTTCGAACAGCAGGTAACTGAGTACCCCGGCCCCACTCGCCCGGGTCGCCCCTGGCCCGCGCAAGAAGGTGCGGATGGCGCGCGGCATCTCGCGACGGTGACGGGCAGCGATCTCATCCATCGCTCGGCTCGGCGAAATCACCAACACTTCAACGTGCTCTGAACTGAGATTGCGTGGCCGCGACTCAGGCGGCATGGCCTGGCTCATGCGGTTGATCCGTTCCAGCAGTTCGATATCGCTTTCCAGGTTGTCGATGAAGGTGCTGTTCAGCAGGTGTCCGCTGATCTGCGCCAGGGTCGGCGGACGGCCAGCCTGCGGCTGCGCCATTTCCTGGCCGGGGTTCATGCCTTGCGGGTTGCCACTCACCCCCACCACCAGCACCCGACTGGCGCCCAGGTGCAGCGCCGGGCTGATCGGCGCGGTCTGGCGTACCGCGCCATCGCCGAAGTATTCACGACCCAGGCGCACTGGCGGAAACAGCAGGGGAATCGCCGCACTGGCCATCAGGTGTTCGACGCTGAGGCGGGTTGGTACGCCTACGCGGCGATGGCGATACCAGGGATCAATGGTCGCGCGCCCCTGGTAGAAGGTCACCGCCTGTCCGGTTTCATAGCCGAACGCTGTCACGGCCACGGCGCGCAACTGGCGGGTGCGGACGGCAGCGGAGATGCCGGTGAAGTCGAGTTCGCTCGTCAGCAGTTCGCGCAGGGGCGCGTTGTCCAACAGCGCCACGGGGATATCACGGCCAAGGCCTAGCAGGCTGTGGCCGAGGAAACGCGAGCTCTGGCGGATCACGCCGGGCCAGTCGCTGCGGTAGATCTGCCCACAACGGAAGGCCTGCCAGACATCGTTGAGGCGGCGAACGGCCTGGCTGAAATGCAGCGCGCCGCAGGCCAGGCCAACGGCGTTCACCGCGCCGGCGGACGTACCGACGATTACCGGAAAAGGATTGCAGGCGGCGTCTGGCAACAGGTCGGCGATCGCGCCCAGCACCCCCACCTGATAAGCCGCCCGCGAACCACCGCCGGAAAGAATCAGCCCGGTCACGGGCTTCTTGGTGGCGGCGCTGGCATCCATGGACTGCTCTCCGGGCGGGATTTTCCGAGTATAGGTTTCAGTAAAGCTTGGGGGCGCCTTCCGGCCGGGTCTTGAAGCGGCGGTGGGCCCAGAGGTATTGCTCGGGGCATTCGCGCACCGCGCCCTCCACCCACTGGTTGATACGCAGGCAGTCGGCCTCTTCGGTTTCGCCAGGGAAGTCGGACAGCGGCGGGTGGATCACCAGCTTGTAACCGGAACCGTCTTCCAGGCGGCGCTGGGTGAAGGGCAGCACGATAGCGCGGCCCAGGCGGGCGAACTTGGTCGTGGCGGTAACTGTGGCGGCCTCGATGCCGAACAGCGGCACGAACAGGCTCTGCTTGCGTCCGTAGTCCTGATCCGGCGCATACCAGATGGCGCGGCCGGCGCGCAGCACCTTGAGCATGGCGCGCACGTCCTCCCGCTCGATGGCGGTAGCGTCCTGGTTGTGGCGCTCGCGGCCACGGCGCTGGATGAAGTCGAACACGGCGTTCTTGTGCTCGCGGTACATGCCGTCGATGGTATGCACCTGGCCAAGCAATGCGGCGCCGATCTCGAGGGTCGTGAAATGCAGGGCCATGAGAATCACCCCCTGACCTTCTGCCTGGGCCTTCTGCAGGTGCTCCAGGCCCTCTATATGGGACAACTTCGCCAGATGCGGCTTGGGCCACCACCAACTCATGGCCATCTCGAAGAAAGCGATACCGGTGGAAGCGAAGTTCTCCCGCAGCAGTTGTTCACGCTCGCTGCTGGACAGCTCCGGAAAGCACAGTTCCAGGTTGCGCCGGGCGATCTTGCGCCGCGAACCGGCCACCCGCAGCATCGCCGCGCCCAGAATACGCCCCATGCCCAGTTGCACCCGGTAGGGCAGCAGGGTGATCAGCCACAGCAGGCCTAGGCCCAGCCACAGCGCCCAAAAGCGCGGGTGGAGGAACTGTGGGCGAAATTGAGGTCTATCCATCTCTGAATCCGCTTGAGCGAGAAAATCGCGCATTCTACTCCAAATGCGCCGCCCCCTTCCGGCTTGCTAGCGCCGGACGATCTCGCTATAAGTCCTCGCCATTCACGACTGCAGGCAGACCATGAGCCAAGCCGACCTTCTCGACCAAGAACCCGTGTTCCAGCTCAAGGGCAGCATGCTCGCCATCACCGTGATGGAACTGGCACACAACGACCTCGAACGCCTCGACAGGCAACTGGACGAGAAAGTCGCCCAGGCCCCCAACTTCTTCCAGAACACCCCACTGGTCATGGCGCTGGACAAGTTGCCCGACGGCGAACCCGTCCTCGACCTCCCCGCCCTGCTGGACATCTGCCGCCGTCACGGCCTGCGCACCCTGGCCATCCGCGCCAGCCGCGAAGAGCATATCGCTGCCGCCGACGCCCTGGACATTCCAGTGCTGCCGCCGTCCGGCGCCCGCGAGCGCGCCATCAATCCGGTAGAACCCGAAGCGAAGAAGAAGGTCGAAAAGCCCGCCGAGCCGCCCAAACCCGAGGTGCAACCGACAAAGATCATCACGACTCCGGTGCGTGGTGGCCAGCAGGTGTATGCTCCAGGCGGCGACCTGGTAGTTCTGGCCGCGGTCAGCCCCGGTGCGGAACTTCTCGCAGACGGCAACATCCATGTTTACGGTCCCATGCGCGGCCGTGCCCTGGCGGGCATCAAGGGCGATACCAAGGCGCGGATATTCTGCCGCCAACTGGCTGCCGAACTGGTCTCAGTGGCCGGTCAGTACAAGGTTTCCGACGACCTGCGACGCGATCCGCTGTGGGGTCAACAGGTACAAGTCAGCCTGTCGGGAGACGTGTTGAACATCACCCGTCTTTAACGGATACTGCCGCGAATTTTCAGGGACCTGAAAGGGAAGACGGACGGTTCGAAAGAGCTCATAACTTCCCGCTTTTCTTATCATTTGGGGTGAATCACCTTGGCCAAGATCCTCGTTGTCACGTCCGGCAAGGGTGGAGTGGGTAAAACCACCACCAGCGCCGCCATCGGTACCGGTCTCGCACTGCGCGGTCACAAGACTGTCATCGTCGACTTCGACGTCGGCCTGCGTAACCTGGACCTGATCATGGGTTGCGAACGCCGCGTGGTGTACGACTTCGTCAACGTCATCAATGGCGAAGCGTCCCTCACCCAGGCCCTGATCAAAGACAAGCGCCTGGAAAACCTCTACGTCCTGGCCGCCAGCCAGACTCGCGACAAGGATGCCCTGACCCTCGAAGGCGTGGGCAAGGTCATCGAGGAACTGGCGAAGAACTTCGAGTACGTGGTCTGCGATTCGCCGGCCGGTATCGAGAAAGGCGCCCACCTGGCCATGTACTACGCCGATGAGGCGATCGTCGTGACCAACCCGGAAGTCTCTTCCGTGCGCGACTCCGACCGCATGCTCGGCCTGCTGGCCAGCAAGTCCCGTCGTGCAGAGAAAGGCGAAGATCCGATCAAGGAGCGCCTGTTGCTGACCCGCTACAACCCCGAGCGCGTAACCAAGGGCGAAATGCTCGGCGTCGAAGACGTCGAGGAAATCCTCGCCATCAACCTGCTCGGTGTCATCCCGGAATCCCAGGCGGTGCTCAAGGCCTCCAACCAGGGTATCCCGGTCATCCTCGACGACCAGAGCGACGCCGGCCAGGCGTACAGCGATGCCGTCGATCGCCTGCTCGGCAAGGAGCTGCCTCACCGCTTCCTCGACGTGCAGAAGAAAGGACTCTTACAACGCCTGTTCGGAGGCCGTGAATGAACATTTTCGACTTCTTTCGCGAGCGGAAGAAGCAGAACAGCGCTTCGATCGCTAAGGAACGACTCCAAATCATCGTTGCCCACGAACGTGGTCAACGCAGCCAGCCGGACTACCTGCCGGCTCTGCAGAAAGACCTGGTGGACGTGATCCGCAAATATGTCGACATCGACGAGGAGCAGGTTCAGGTCCTGCTGGAGAATCAGGGCAGTTGCTCGATTCTCGAGTTGAACATCACCCTGCCCGATCGTTGATCGAGTGGTTGTGCAATGACGGCGGCTTCGGCCGCCGTCGGCGTTTTCGGAATTCCCATGCCGCTTTCCCAGATTGAATTCATCCACCAGGACGACGCCCTGCTGGTGGTCAACAAGCCCACCCTCCTGCTGTCCGTACCCGGCCGTGCCGAGGACAACAAGGACTGCCTGATCACCCGCCTGCAGGAGAACGGTTACCCGGAGGCACGAATCGTCCACCGCCTGGACTGGGAAACTTCCGGTCTGATCGTGCTGGCCCGCGATGCTGACAGCCACCGCGAGTTATCCCGCCAGTTCCATGACCGCGAAACCGAGAAGGCTTACACCGCGCTCTGCTGGGGCGAGCCGGAACTGGACAGCGGCCGCATCGAGCTGCCCTTGCGCTATGACCCGCCGACCAAGCCGCGCCACGTGGTGGACTTCGAGCAGGGCCGTCACGCTCTCACCTTCTGGCAGGTGATCGAGCGCTGCGGCCATTACAGCCGGGTCGAACTGACCCCCATCACCGGTCGCTCGCACCAGTTGCGCGTGCACATGCTCTCCATCGGCCATCCGTTGCTCGGCGACCGCCTCTACGCCAACCCCGAAGCCCTGGCCGCCCATGATCGCCTGTGCCTGCACGCCAGCCTGCTCTGCCTGACCCACCCCCAGACGGGCGAACGCCTGAGATTCGAGTGCCCGGCGCCGTTCTGACCTAGGCTCAAGAAAAAGGCTGCGATTCGGGCAAATCATGAGCTTCACCGAGTTCTACAACGCCACCGAGGGCCAACCCGCCCGCGTCACCCTGTTGACTGCCCTGGAGCTCTGGGACGGGCCACCCGGCCACGCCCTCGACTTGGGCTGTGGCGCCGGCCGTGACACCCTCGAACTGCTCAGGCGCGGCTGGAAAGTGCTGGCGGTGGACGCCGAACCCGAAGCCCTGGCCCGTCTTGAAGCCCAGGTGGACGAGGAAAAACGCCTGCGACTGCAAAGCCGCTGCTGCCGCTTTGAATCCATGCCGTTGCCATCGGCGAACCTGGTCAACTCCAGCTTCGCCCTGCCCCTCTGCCCACCCGTCGCCTTTCCCACCCTCTGGCAGGCCATCTACTCCTCCCTTCCGGAGGGCGGCCTCTTCGCCGGCCACCTGTTCGGCGAGCGAGACGACTGGGCCAACAACGGCATCACCATCCTGCGCCGCCGACAATTGGAAGAACTGCTGTCTGGCTGGGACGTGCTGATGCTGGAAGAAAAGGAAGAAGACGGCATCACCGCCAAGGGCCGCAACAAGCACTGGCACTTGTTCTCGGTGGTGGCCCGACGCCTGGGATAAGGGCAACATTGCAATCTCTCGAAGCCAACCCCTATCGAGGTCTTAGCGAAAATTCACCGCGGGTCGCCCTCCATTTCCCTGGGGGCTATGGGATAAACTCCCGCCACTGCTGTCTGGAGTCTCCCAATGCGCGAAGAGTTGAACCAGGGCCTGATCGATTTCCTCAAGGCCTCCCCCACCCCTTTCCACGCCACCCGCAGCCTGGCCAAGCGCCTCGAGGCCGCCGGGTATGTGCGCCTCGATGAACGCGAGGCCTGGCGTATCGAAAGCGGTGGCCGTTATTACGTCACCCGCAACGACTCCTCCATCATCGCCATCAAGCTGGGCAAGCGCCCGGTACTCGAAGGCGGCCTGCGCCTCGTTGGCGCCCACACCGACAGCCCCTGCCTGCGCGTCAAGCCGAATCCCGAGCTGCACAAGCACGGCTTCTGGCAACTGGGTGTGGAAGTCTACGGCGGTGCGTTGCTGGCCCCCTGGTTCGACCGCGACCTGTCCCTGGCGGGTCGCGTCACTTACCGTGCCGCCGGCATGGTGGAAAGCCAGTTGGTGGATTTCCAGGCGCCCATCGCCGTGATTCCCAACCTGGCCATTCACCTCAACCGCGAAGCCAACCAGGGCTGGGCGATCAATGCCCAGACCGAACTGCCGCCGATCCTGGCGCAACTGGCCGCCGGCGAGGCCCGCGAGTTCCGCGACCTGCTGGCCGAGCAACTGACCCTGGAACATGGCGTGGTCGCCGACGCGGTGCTGGATTACGAACTGTCCTTCTATGACACCCAGAGCGCCGCGGTCATCGGCCTGGGCGGCGACTTCATCGCTGGCGCGCGCCTGGACAATCTGCTGTCCTGCTACGCCGGCCTGCAGGCCCTGCTGGCCGCCGAGGCTGACGAAAGCTGCGTACTGGTCTGCACCGACCACGAAGAAGTCGGCTCCTGCTCAGCCTGCGGCGCCGATGGTCCGATGCTGGAACAGGTGCTGCGCCGTGTGCTGCCGGAAGGCGACGCCTTCGCCCGCGTCATCCAGCGTTCCCTGCTGGTTTCCGCCGACAACGCCCACGGCGTACACCCCAACTACGCCGACAAGCACGATGGCAACCACGGCCCGAAACTCAACGCCGGCCCGGTTATCAAGGTCAACAGCAACCAGCGCTACGCCACCAACAGCGAAACCGCCGGTTTCTTCCGCCACTTGTGTCTGGAGAACGAAGTGCCGGTGCAGAGCTTCGTGACCCGCAGCGACATGGGTTGCGGGTCCACCATCGGCCCGATCACCGCCAGCCAGCTCGGCGTACGTACCGTGGACATCGGCCTGCCAACCTTCGCCATGCACTCCATTCGCGAACTGGCCGGCAGCCATGACCTGGCTCACCTGGTGAAGGTGCTGGCCGCCTTCTACTCCAGCCACGACCTGCCCTGACCACTCACCCGAACAGGTAAACCCGCATGCTCAGCCATATCCGCAACAGCCTGGAGGAAGCCAGGACCGCCCTGGACAACTTCATCGCCAACGAGCAAGCGCTGAAAAGCATTGAGCGTGCGGCTGAGCTCCTGGTCGAGAGTTTCGAGAACAAGGGCAAGGCGTTTTCCTGCGGTAACGGCGGCTCCATGTGCGACGCCATGCACTTCGCCGAGGAGCTGACCGGCCGCTACCGCAAGAACCGGCCCGGCATCGCCGCCGTGTCCATCAGCGATGCCAGCCATATCAGCTGCGTCGCCAATGACTTCGGCTACGACTACATCTTCTCCCGCTACGTCGAATCCCACGGCCGTGCGGGCGACGTGCTGATCGCCATCAGCACCAGCGGCAAGAGCCCCAACGTGATCAAGGCAGCCGAAGCGGCCCGCGCCCTGGGCGTGAAGGTCGTGGCCCTGACCGGCAAGCCCGGTTCCGCCCTGGAAGCCCTGGCCGATGTCTGCATCTGTGCTCCCGGCGGCGACTTCGCCGACCGCGTGCAGGAGCTGCATATCAAGGTGCTGCACATCCTGATCGAACTGGTCGAGCGCAAACTGAGTCCGGAAAACTACGCCTGACGGGCATTCGTCGGCCTTGTAGGGTGGGCTTCAGCCCACCGACGGATGCCCGCGTGGGCTGCAACCCTCGACACCGCCCCAAGCGGGCAAGGGAGGCATTGCGCCCTACTCCGGCACCTCGACGCTCACATGAATCGCGTCATGCCGCCAGAACTCCAGGTCACAATCGATCAGTCGGCCATGCTGATCGCGATTGATACGGGTGATTTTCAGCGCCGGACTGCCAGGTGACACCTTCAGCGGTGCGGCCGCCTCCGGGTGCAGGGCGGTGGGCACCATGTCGAATCGCACCCGGCCGTAGCGAATGCCGTACTGGCTGTCGTACAGCTCGGTCAGCGAGCGGGTCAGGTCGAAGTCGATGATGCCGGGGAAGAAAGCCGGGTTCAGGTAATGCTCCACATAGAGCACCAGACGCCCATCGACGCGGCGCACCCGGCGGATCTGATAGACGCTGGACAGCGCCGGCAGCTCCAGCAACTCGCAGATTTCCACGCTGGCCGGAATCAATCGCGCCCCCAGCACCTCGGTGGCAGGCGTGCGCCCCTGCCCGGCCACCATGGCGTGGAAGTGGCTGCGCACCAGCGGGTTGTAGAGCAGCCGGGGCGGCGAGACGAACCAGCCGCGGCGCTCCTCGCGATAGATCAGCCCCTGGGCCTCCAACTGCCCCAACGCTTCACGCAAGGTGATGCGTGTGGTGTCGAACAGCTCGCTCAGCTTGCGCTCGGCCGGCAGCTTGCTGCCCTGGGGCAGCAGGCCGTGGTCGATCTGCTCCTGCAGCGCACTGCAGATGGCGGTCAGGGTGCGGGGCGCCTCATCGCGCATCGAAAAACTCCAATCTGGAATAGACCAGCACCATCGAGGTGCGTCATGGCCGGGTTTGCCGGCCATCCTAGGCAGCCTAGATGACTGTGGGATGACAGCCAGGCACACCTGCATGCGCCATGCCATCGCCAATCGCGACAGCCTCCCGAATCAGTCACTTAGCCATGGTCTACGCTTTCCAGGCGTCTGCCACTGCCGGACCGGGTGGCAACCCTGCAATCAAACCGTCATCCAAGGCTTTTAGATTTGGCCTGGGTCTTGCTGATCTAGACCAACCTCCAAACCTGCTAAGGAGCTTCACATGAAACGCCTGTTGCTGGCTTCACTGATGGGAACGACCATCGCCCTGGGAACCCAGGCGATGGCGAGCGACGCAGATCTGAAGAGTCTCGAACAAGCCGCTCGCAAGGAAGGCGCGGTGAACAGCGTGGGCATGCCCGACAGCTGGGCCAACTGGAAGGACACCTGGGCTGACCTCAACAAGCTGTATGGCCTGAAGCACGTCGATACCGACATGAGCTCGGCTCAGGAAATCGCCAAGTTCGCCGCCGAGAAAGACAACGCCACCGCCGACATCGGCGATGTGGGCGCGGCCTTCGGCCCCATCGCCGTCCAGCAAGGCGTGACCCAGCCCTACAAGCCCAGCACCTGGGCGCAAATTCCGGACTGGGCCAAAGATGCCGACGGCCACTGGATGCTGGCCTATACCGGCTCCATCGCCTTCATCGTCAACAAGCAACTGGTGAAGGAAGCGCCCAAGTCCTGGGCCGACCTGAAGCAGGGCAAGTACAAGATCGCCATCGGTGACGTCAGCGCCGCCGCGCAGGCGGTCAATGGCGTGCTGGCAGCCTCCATCGCCAACGGCGGCAACGAGAAGAACATCCAGCCTGGCCTGGACTTCTTCGCCGAGATCGCCAAACAGGGTCGCCTCTCGCTCTCCAACCCGACCATCCAGACCCTGGAGAAGGGCGAGGTGGAAGTGGGCATCGTCTGGGACTTCAACGGCCTGTCCTACCGCGACCAGATCGACCCCAGCCGCTTCGAAGTGCTGATCCCCTCCGATGGCTCGGTGATCTCCGGCTACACCACCATCATCAACAAGTACGCGAAGAACCCGAACGCCGCGAAGCTGACCCGCGAGTACATCCTCAGCGACGCCGGCCAGATCAACCTGGCCAAGGGCAACGCCCGTCCGATCCGTGCCGAGCACCTGACCCTGCCGGCCGAGGTGAAGGCCAAGCTGCTGCCCAACGAGCAGTACGCCAAGGTCCAGCCGATCAAGGATGCCAAGGCCTGGGAAGAAACCTCGAAAGCCCTGCCGCAGCTGTGGCAAGAGCACGTGATCATCGAAATGGAGTAAGGGTCCGCCCGATCGCCTCCGGGCGATTGGGCGACTTTCGAGGCGAATCGAATGAAGAACAAAGTCATCCTCGTCCTGCTGGATGGCCTGAACTACGAGGTGGCCCGGCATGCGCTGGGCCACCTGCAGGCCTACTGCGGGGCCGGTCGCGCCGCCCTGTACAAGCTCCAGTGCGAGCTGCCGGCACTGTCCCGCCCGCTCTACGAATGCATCCTCACCGGCGTGCCGCCAATCAAGAGCGGAATCGTCCACAACGATGTATCGCGCCTTTCCCGAGAGCGCAGCATCTTCCACTACGCCAGCGCCGCCGGGCTCAAGACCGCCGCGGCTGCCTATCACTGGGTCAGCGAGCTCTATAACCGCTCGCCTTTCGAAGCCGCCCGCGACCGTCATACCGATGCACCGGAGTTGCCGATCCAGCACGGGCACTTCTATTACGCCGACCACTATCCGGACTCGCACCTGTTTGCCGACGCCGAGAGCCTGCGCCAGCGCCACAACCCGGACTTTCTCCTGGTGCACCCGATGAATGTGGATGACGCGGGCCACAAGCACGGCCTGGATTCGCCCCAGTACCGCAACAGCGCACGGGTCGCCGATATCCTCCTGGCCGAGTACCTGCAACGTTGGCTGGACGCCGGCTACCAGGTGCTGGTGACCGCCGACCACGGCATGAACAACGATCGCTCCCACAACGGCCTGCTGGCCGAAGAGCGCGAGGTCCCGCTGTTCGTCCTGGGCGATGCCTTCAGCCTGGACGCCACGGCGCAGCCGAAGCAGACCGAACTGTGCGGCACCGTTTGCGAGCTGCTGGGCGCATCCCACGACAAGGTTGCCTGCCAGGAGCTGCTGAAGTGAATGCCACCAACCGGGGAAAATGGCTGGCACTGCTCTGCCTGCTGCCCTTTGCCGTATTTTTCATCCTGTTCCAGATTGCGCCACTGGCCTGGGTCGCCATCCACAGCCTGAACACGCCGGAAGGCTGGGGCCTTAGCAACTACGCCAAGATGTTCAGCTCGAAGTTCTACCTGCAGGCCATCAAGCACAGCCTGCAGATCGCCTTCTGGTCGAGCCTGTTCGGCATCGTCATTGCCGTGATCGGCGCCTATTCACTGCGCAAGGTGGATTCGAAGCTGCGCGATTTCGTCATGGCCTTCTCCAACATGACCAGCAACTTCGCCGGCGTACCGCTGGCCTTCGCCTTCATCATCCTGCTTGGCTTCAACGGCGCCCTGACCATCCTGCTCAAGCAGTCCGGCGTGATCGAGGATTTCAACCTCTACTCCAAGACCGGGCTGATCGTGCTCTACACCTACTTCCAGATTCCCCTGGGCGTCTTGCTGCTCTACCCGGCCTTCGACGCCCTGCGCGAAGACTGGCGCGAATCCGCAGCCCTGCTCGGCGCCGGCCCCTGGCAGTTCTGGCGACACATCGGCCTGCCCGTGCTGACGCCCGCCTTGCTGGGCACCTTCGTCATCCTGCTGGCCAATGCACTTGGCGCCTACGCCACCGTCTATGCCCTGACCACCGGGAACTTCAACGTGTTGACCATCCGCATCGCCGCCATGGTCGCTGGCGACATCGCGCTCAACCCCAACCTGGCCAGCGCCCTGGCGATGGTTCTGGTCGGGCTGATGGCACTGATCACGGTGGTGCACCAGTGGCTACTGAAGAGGAGCTACCATGTCGCGCGCTGAATCCCGCAACGGCGGCCTCTACCATCGCGTGGTGGTCTGGTTGCTGTTCCTGATCCTGCTGCTGCCGCTGGCCGGCACCCTGCTCTACTCCGTTTCCACCAGTTGGTCGGCGACCATCCTCCCGGACGGGCTGACCCTCAAGTGGTACTTCGCACTGTGGAGCGATGCCCGTTTCCTCACCGCCTTCGGCCAGTCGCTGCTGGTGTGCTTCGGCGCGCTGGCGCTGTCAGTAGTGCTGATCCTGCCGCTGCTGTTCGTGGTGCATTACCACTTCCCGAAGCTCGACGGGCTGATGAACATTCTCATCCTGTTGCCCTTCGCAGTACCGCCGGTGGTGTCCTCCGTGGGGCTATTGCAGATCTACGGATCCGGACCGCTGGCCATGGTGGGCACGCCCTGGATCCTGATCGGCTGCTTCTTCACCATCGCCCTGCCCTTCATGTACCGCGCCATCACCAACAACCTGCAGGCAATCAACCTGCGTGACCTGATGGACGCCGCCCAACTGCTCGGCGCCAGCACCTGGAAAGCCGCATTCCTGGTGGTGCTGCCGAACCTGCGCAAGGGCCTGATGGTGTCGCTGTTCCTGTCGTTCTCCTTCCTCTTCGGCGAGTTCGTCTTCGCCAACCTGCTGGTAGGTACCCGCTACGAAACCCTGCAGGTGTACCTGAACAACATGCGCAACAGCAGCGGCCACTTCAACAGCGCCCTGGTGATCTCCTACTTCTTCTTCGTGCTGCTGTTCACCTGGGCAGCCAACCGTCTGAACAAGGACAAGGCATGAGCTTTCTTTCCATCCGCGGCCTGCATAAGAGCTATGGCCAGACCCCCATCTTCAGTGACATCCACTGCGAGATCGGCAAGGGCGAGTTCGTCACCCTGCTCGGCCCTTCGGGCTGCGGCAAGTCCACCCTGCTGCGCTGCATCGCCGGCCTCACCGAAGTCAACGGCGGGCAGATTCTGCTGGACGGCCAGGACCTGGTGCCGGTATCGCCGCAGAAGCGTGGCATCGGCATGGTGTTCCAGAGCTATGCACTGTTCCCCAACATGACCGTGCAGCAGAACGTCGCCTTCGGCCTGCGTATGCAAAAGGTCGAAGGCTCCGACAGCAAGCGCCGGGTGGATGAGGCCCTGGCCATGGTGGAGTTGCAGGATTTTGCCGCGCGTTATCCGCACCAGCTTTCCGGTGGCCAGTGCCAGCGCGTGGCCCTCGCCCGCTCGCTGGTCACCCGGCCGCGCCTGCTGCTGCTGGACGAACCGCTCTCGGCGCTGGACGCGCGCATCCGCAAGCATCTGCGTGAACAGATCCGCTCCATCCAGCAGGAACTGGGACTGACCACCATTTTCGTCACCCATGACCAGGAAGAAGCGCTGACCCTCTCCGACCGCATCTTCCTGATGAATGCTGGGCGTATCGTCCAGAGTGGCGATGCGGAAACCCTCTACACCGCGCCGGTGGACGCCTTCGCCGCCGGCTTCATCGGCAACTACAACCTGCTCGACGCCGACGCGGCCAGCCGCCTGTTGCAGCGCCCGGTGAACGGCCGCATCGCCATACGCCCGGAGGCCATCGCCCTGAGCGCCGAAGGTGGCATCGAGGCCGAAGTGCGCAGCCACAGCCTGCTGGGCAACGTCGTGCGCTATCGGGTCGAAGCCCGCGGCGTTCAGTTGGTAGTGGACGTGCTCAATCGCTCCGCCGAAGATCTGCACCGCAAAGGCCAACGCGTCGGTCTGCGCATAGACGATCACGCAATCCGGGAGGTGGCCTGATGGCCCTGGCAATCTTCGACCTCGACGACACCCTGATAGACGGCGACTGCGCCAGCCTGTGGAGTGCACACATGGCCGAACTGGGTTGGGTCGACGAGGAGTCCTTCATCCGCAAGGACCAGGAACTCATGGCGCTCTACGCCGAAGGCAAGTTGGCGATGGAAGACTACATGGCCTTCAGCCTGTCGCCGTTGGTGGGGCGCACCGCTGAAGAAGTGGACTTCGTGGTCGAGCCCTTCGTCGAGGATGTGGTCGAACCGCTGATCCACTCCGATGCCATGCGCTGCCTGGCGCAGCACCGCGCCGCCGGTGACCGCATCCTGATCATCTCCGCCTCGGCGCACTTCCTGGTCAGCGCCATCGCCGAACGCCTGGGCGTGGAAGAGGTCCTGGCCATCGATCTGGAAGAGCAGCACGGCTGCTACAGCGGCCACACCCGGGGCGTGCTCACCTACCGTGACGGCAAGGTGACCCGCCTGAATGCCTGGATGAAAGAGCAAGGCGAGAGCCTGGAAGGCGCCGCCTTTTATTCCGACTCGCGCAACGACCTGCCCCTGCTCTCGCTGGTGGCCAGACCCCACACGGTCAACCCCGACCCGATCCTGCGCTCCCATGCTGAACAGGTGGGCTGGCCGATTCTCGACTGGCGCTGAGCAGCCCTTCCCTCCTCCTTTCCCTGGAGAAGAGAGAGGAGCCCCCTACCGGTCGCCCCTTGACTTTCAAGTCAAGCCGTTCGGAGAATGCCGCCAACCGCTATATACCTACATACACAGCGATAGTCGTAACTTCGGAA
This sequence comes from Pseudomonas sp. D(2018), assembly GCF_005502555.1. NCBI lineage: Bacteria > Pseudomonadati > Pseudomonadota > Gammaproteobacteria > Pseudomonadales > Pseudomonadaceae > Pseudomonas > Pseudomonas sp. D(2018). Next base: position 33,433 of record NZ_SCOK01000042.1, on the reverse strand, counting down.
CCGGGAGCCTCTCCATGCGCCATCTCCTTGCTCGTGCCCTAACTCTCCAGGTCACCTGCTGTAGCCTTGCAACGGCTTTCGCCGGGGAAGTCCAAGTCGCCGTCGCCGCCAACTTCACGGCCCCGATAAAGGCCATCGCCAAGGATTTCGAGAAGGACACCGGCCACAAGCTGGTCGCTGCCTATGGCGCCACCGGCCAGTTCTATACCCAGATCAAGAACGGCGCGCCCTTCGAGGTCTTCCTCTCAGCCGATGACACCACCCCGGCCAAGCTGGAGAAGGAAGGTGAAAGCGTGCCTGGCTCGCGCTTCACCTACGCCATCGGCACCCTGGTGCTCTGGTCGGCACGGGACGGCTATGTGGACGACAAGGGCGACGTGCTGAAGTCCGGCCAGTACAAGCACCTGTCCATCGCCAACCCAAAGACCGCACCGTACGGCCAGGCGGCCACCCAGGTGCTGGAGAAGCTGGGGCTGACCGAGACCGTGGCGCCCAAGTTGGTGGAAGGCCAGAACATCACCCAGGCGCTGCAGTTCGTTTCCAGTGGCAATGCCGAGCTGGGCTTCGTCGCCCTGTCCCAGGTGTACAAGGACGGCAAGATCACCAGCGGTTCGGCCTGGATCGTTCCCGCCGAAATGCATGAGCCGATCAGGCAGGACGCGTTGATATTGAAGAAAGGTGAAGCCAACCCGGCCGCCAAGGCGCTGGTGGATTACCTGAAGGGGCCGAAGGCCGGGGAAGTGATCAAGTCTTACGGGTATGCGCTGTAACGACGGCGCGGGGTAAAGCTCCCTCACCCCGGCCCCTCTCCCAGAGGGAGAGGGGAGCCTGTCGGCGGCGACTCAGTCGTCGCCCTCTTCCATGGCGGCCTTGAGCGCCTCATAGGCCGGCGCGGTGTAGATACCGATCTCCACGGCCAGTTGCATGACCTTCTCCAGGTCATTCTTGTAGACCAGCACGCACTGCAGTTCGTCATCCAGCGGTTCGCTGAAGTCCACCAGCACGTAGCCGCCCTTCTCCGGGTACAGGCTGCCCATCTGCACCTGGATGCGGTTAAGGGCCTTGAGGGGCTCCACCTTCACCAGTTGCTTGGGTCTGAGCACGAAATTGACGCTGGGGCCGAAGGAGTCCACGACCTGCTGGAACAGCTGGTCGTAGCTATCCGCCTGGAACAATACGGTGTCCGGCAAGCTGCCCACCACGACCCATTCGCCCAATGGGATAGGGAAGCTTTCGTCATAGTTGATGTCGGGATTGGCCGCGAGGAATGCGTCCGGATCGGCGTAGGCCTGTGAGGCTTCGTCGGCGACGCGCTCGATCTCATCCTCGGCCATGCATCCGGAGCTGATGGCCGTAATCAATTCGATAAGTTGCTGTTTCACGAGATGAGCCCTGTCGCATGAGGAACGAAAGCGCGAAGGATACAGGGAAGCCGCGCGGACATAAAAAAAGCGGAGAGCCCTTGCAGGCCTCCGCCACTTCAGCACACCACGCTGAGTAAATCAGGTCGTACGGATCAGGTGATCGAAGGCACCCAGCGACGCCTTGGCGCCCTCGCCCACGGCGATCACGATCTGCTTGTACGGAACGGTGGTGACGTCACCGGCAGCGAACACGCCGGGGATGTTGGTCTGGCCCTTGGCGTCGACGATGATCTCGCCGCGCGGGGTAAGCTCCACCACACCCTTCAGCCATTCGCTGTTGGGCAGCAGGCCGATCTGCACGAAGATGCCTTCCAGCTCCAGCGTACGCAGTTCATCGGTGTTGCGGTCCTTGTAGACCAGACCGTTGACCTTCTGGCCATCGCCTTTCACTTCAGTGGTCAGCGCGCTCTTGATGACGTTGATGTTGGGCAGGCTGGCCAGCTTTTTCTGCAGCACCGCGTCTGCACGCAGCTTGTCGTCGAACTCGATCAGGGTGACATGGGCGACGATGCCGGCCAGGTCGATGGCGGCCTCGACGCCGGAGTTGCCACCGCCGATCACGGCAACGCGCTTGCCCTTGAACAGCGGGCCATCGCAGTGCGGGCAATAGGCTACGCCGCGGCCACGATATTCCTGCTCGCCGGGTACGTTCATCTCACGCCAGCGGGCGCCGGTGGAAAGGATCACGGTCTTGGCTTTAAGCGATGCACCGCTCTCGAAGCGTACTTCATGCAACTCGCCCTCGGCCTTGGCAGGGACCAGTGCGGAGGCGCGCTGCAGGTTCATGATGTCGACGTCGTATTGCTTGACGTGCTCTTCCAGGGCGCGGGCCAGTTTCGGGCCTTCGGTCTCCTGCACGGAGATGAAGTTCTCGATGGCCATGGTATCCAGCACCTGGCCACCGAAGCGCTCGGCAGCGACGCCAGTGCGAATGCCTTTGCGTGCGGCATAGATAGCTGCGGATGCGCCAGCCGGGCCACCGCCGATGACCAGCACGTCGAAGGCGGCCTTGGCATTGAGCTTCTCGGCATCGCGGGCAGCGGCGCCGGTGTCGATCTTGGCGAGGATTTCTTCCACGCCCATGCGGCCCTGGCCAAACAGCTCGCCGTTCAGGTAGATGCTCGGCACAGACATGATCTGGCGCTGCTCGACTTCGTCCTGGAACAGCGCGCCGTCGATGGCGACGTGGCGAATGTTCGGGTTGAGCACGGCCATCAGGTTCAGCGCCTGCACCACGTCGGGGCAGTTCTGGCAGGACAGCGAGAAATAGGTTTCGAAGCTGAACTCGCCTTCGATCGACTTGATCTGCTCGATCACATCAGCGGCAAGCTTGGATGGGTGACCACCCACTTGCAGCAAGGCCAGCACCAGCGAAGTGAACTCGTGGCCCATGGGGATACCGGCAAAACGCAGGGCGATATCGGCACCGGGGCGATTCAGGGAGAACGACGGGCGACGGGCGTCGCTGCCATCGGTCTTCAGGGTGATCTTGTCGGTCAGGCCGACGATGTCTTGCAGCAGCCCGAGCAATTCGCGGGATTTGTCGCTGTCATCGAGGGACGCGACGATCTCGAACGGCTGGGTGACCTTTTCGAGGTAGGCCTTCAACTGGGTTTTAAGATTGGCGTCCAACATGTGCGATTTCCTTTATTTCGGGCATGAGTCACCCCTCGACGGCCGTCGCCGGCCGCCCGAAACGGGATGAGGGGTGTGATACGAGCGGATTGCCGAAAGGCCCTCCGCTCGCCTTTACAGGGAGTAAAACGGAGTGGGAAGCGTCGAGAGCAAGCGCAACAGCTTCCCGACCGTTTTTAGATCTTGCCTACCAGATCCAGAGACGGGGCCAGAGTGGCTTCGCCTTCCTTCCACTTGGCCGGGCAGACTTCGCCCGGATGGGCAGCCACGTACTGGGCAGCCTTGACCTTGCGCAGCAGTTCCTGGGCGTCACGGCCGATGCCGCCGGCGTTGACTTCGACGATCTGAATCTTGCCTTCCGGATCGATCACGAAGGTGCCACGGTCAGCCAGACCGGCTTCTTCGATCAGAACTTCGAAGTTCTTCGACAGAACCCAGGTCGGGTCGCCAATCAGCGGGTACTGGATCTTGCCGATGGTGTCGGAGGTGTCGTGCCAGGCCTTGTGGGTGAAGTGGGTGTCAGTGGACACACCGTAGATTTCCACGCCCAGTTTCTGGAACTCGGCGTAGTTGTCGGCCAGGTCGCCCAGTTCGGTCGGGCAAACGAAGGTGAAGTCAGCCGGGTAGAAGAAGAATACGGACCACTTGCCCTTCAGGCTGGCTTCGGTCAGTTCGACGAACTTGCCCTGATGGTAGGCGGTGGCTTTGAACGGTTTGACTTCGGTATTGATCAGAGACATCGCAACGTCCTCGTTGGGTTAGGAAATTTACCCGACGAAGAGTATTGGGTTATTCCAAAAAGATCATATTGATTGACCCCATCAGAACGATTGATTACTTCAATGCAACTCCCCGACACCCCGCCACGCGTGGCCTGGAGCGCCGGAGAGCCGCGCATCAGACGAGGCTTTCGTCGAGCAGAAGCACCAGCTTTCCTTCCACCTGGTTGCTGGCCAGCGCCTCGAAGGCAGCCTCGGCGTCTTTGGCCGAATAGGCTTTTTCCAGGCGTGATTGCAGGCGGCCTTCCTCGAACAGCGGCCAGACCTGCTGGCGCAACTCGCTGATGAGGTCAGCCTTGAACTGCTCGTCGCGGCTGCGCAGGGTAGAGCCGATCAACTGCACCCGCTTGCCCAGCAGCAGGGCCATGTCCAGCTCGGCCTTGCGCCCGCCCATCAGGCCAATGTTCACCCAGCGCCCGTCGGTGGCGGCCAGGGCCAAGTTGAGACTGGCGTAGTTGCCGCCTACCGGGTCGAGAATCACGTCGAAGGGGCCGAAATCACGCAGGCTTTCCAGACTCTCGCCGCGCAGCGCGCCGCCTTGGGCACCGAGGGATTCGCAATAGGCCAGGCGCTCCGCCGAGCCCACACTGACCCAGCAGGGATTGCCGAAGGCCTTGCACAGCTGGATGGCTGCCGAGCCGACACCACTGGCCCCGGCGTGCAGCAGCACTTTCTCGCCAGGCTTGATGCCGGCCAGTTGGAACAGGTTGAGCCAGGCCGTGGCGTAAACCTCCGGCAACGCGGCAGCCTCAGCCAGGGACAAGCCTTCCGGCACGGGCAGCACATGGCGGGCATCCACCACCACTTCCTCGGCCATGCCGCCGCCGGCAAGCAGACAGCAGACACGGTCACCCACCCGCCAGGCACCACTGCCGGCCCCCACCTCGGCAATCACTCCGGAGGCTTCCAGGCCAAGAATGTCGCTGGCTCCCGGCGGCGGCGGATAAAGCCCGGCGCGCTGCAACAGGTCGGCCCGGTTCAGGCCGGCAGCCGCCACGCGAATCCGCACTTGCCCCACGTCACAGGCCGGACTGGCCCGCTCCCCCCACTCCACGCGCCCTTCGACGCCTTGCAATGCCTTCACGGTGCCTCCATAGTGAGCTTGGACCTGGCCCGGCGAGTAGCCGGGCCTTCGCATTGCGCCAATGGAACCCGGCGCCCTCAAATACGGCCTAATATGCGTTATCACCTGTCCCGACGTCGAATCAGCATGAAGCGCTCCCTGATCAGTTCTGCACTTGCCTTGGCCCTCAGCGTCAGCATCCTGCCGCTGCATGCCGCCCCCACAGCCCCGAACAGTTGGGATGCCATTCAGCCCGACCGCGAACAGGTGATCGCCAGCCTCAACGTAGTGGAGCTGCTCAAGCGCCACCACTACAACAAGCCGCCGCTCAACGATGAGCGCTCGGTGAAGATCTACGAGGGCTACCTCAAGCTCCTCGACCCGGCGCGAATGTACTTCACCGCTGCCGATATCGCGGAATTCGACAAGTGGCGCACGCGCTTCGACGACCTGCTGAAAAGCGGTGACCTGGAGCCCGGCTTCGTCATCTACAAGCGCCACCTTGACCGCCTCAAGGAACGCTTGGACTTCGCCCTTGCGATGCTCGACAAGGGCGTCGACAAGATCGATTTCACCGTCGACGAAAACCTGGAAACCGACCGCGAGAAAGCCCCCTGGGCCAAGGACCGCGCGGCCCTTGATGACCTCTGGCGCAAGCGCGTGAAAGATGAAGTACTGCGCCTGAAGATCGCCAAGAAGGACCCCAAGGCCATCCAGGAGCTGCTGATCAAACGCTACAAGAATCAGCTTTCCCGCCTCGACCAGACTCGTGGCGAGGACGTATTCCAGGCCTACATCAACGCCTTTGCCCAGACTTACGACCCGCACACCCAGTACCTCTCCCCGGATAACGCGGAAAACTTCGACATCAACATGAGCCTGTCCCTCGAGGGCATCGGCGCCGTGTTGCAGAGCGACAACGAGTACGTGAAGGTGGTGCGCCTCGTACCGGCGGGGCCTGCCGAGAAGAGCAAGCAGGTCGCACCGGCGGACAAGATTGTTGGCGTTGCCCAGGGCAACGGCGAAATGGTCGATGTGATCGGCTGGCGCCTGGACGAGGTGGTCAAGCTGATCCGCGGCCCGAAAGGCTCCGTGGTGCGCCTGGAAGTGATTCCGGCCAGCAACGCCCCGAACGACCAGACCAGCAAGGTAGTCGCCATCACCCGCGAAGCCGTGAAGCTGGAAGAACAGGCCGCGAAGAAATCCGTCATCAACCTCGAGCATGAAGGCAGCAAGTTCAAGCTTGGCGTGATCGAGGTACCGGCCTTCTACCTGGACTTCAAGGCCTTCCGAGCCGGTGATCCCGAGTACAAGAGCACCACCCGTGACGTGAAGAAACTCCTCGGCGAGCTGCAGAAGGAGAAAGTCGACGGCGTGGTCATCGACCTGCGCAACAACGGCGGCGGCTCCCTGCAGGAAGCCACCGAGCTGACCGGCCTGTTCATCGACCAGGGGCCGACCGTACTGGTTCGCAACAGCGACGGCCGCGTCGATGTGCTGGCCGACGAGAATACCGGCACTTACTACACCGGCCCGATGGCCGTGCTGGTCAACCGCCTGTCCGCGTCGGCCTCGGAGATCTTCGCCGGCGCCATGCAGGACTACCACCGCGCGCTGATCATCGGTGGCCAGACCTTCGGCAAGGGCACCGTGCAGACCATCCAGCCGTTGAACCATGGCGAGCTCAAGCTGACCCTGGCCAAGTTCTACCGCGTGTCCGGCCAGAGCACCCAGCACCAGGGCGTGCTGCCGGACATCGAGTACCCCTCGGTGGTAGACACCAAGCAGATCGGTGAAAGCGCCCTGCCCGAAGCCATGCCCTGGGACAGCATCCGCCCGGCCATCAAGCCCGAGCTGGACCCCTTCAAGCCGTTCCTGGCCGAGCTGAAGGCCCGCCACGATTCGCGCACAGCGCAGAATCCGGACTTCGTCTACAGCCGAGAGCGCCTGGCTCTGGCACAGAAGCTGATGAAGGACACCGTGGTCAGCCTCAACGAGACCAAGCGCCGCGCCGAACAGACTGACATCGAGGCCAAACAGTTGGCGATGGAGAACACCCGTCGCAAGGCCAAGGGCGAAGAGCTTCTGAAGGAGCTCAAGCCGGAAGACGAAGACGCCGTGCCGGTAGAAGAGGAAAAGACCAAACCGGAAGATGACGCCTACCTGACTGAAACCGGACAGATCCTGTTGGATTACCTGGGCCTGAACGCATCCGTGGCGAAACATTGAAATGATGTCATAACGCTGTCATATATCTGTCGTGAAATTCGGGGGCCGCAATCGCGGCCCCTTTCTTTTTCACGAGTAACAGCATGACCGTCACCGAGCAGTTGAGCGCGCTGGGCCTGATCCTCGCTCACGGCGACTTGCACAGCCTGTTCCAGCCAATCCTGTCGCTGTCTGAACGGCGCATCATCGGCTACGAAGCCCTGACCCGCGGCCCATCCAACAGCCCGCTGCACTCGCCAATGACCCTGTTCGCAGTGGCGCGCCACGCAGGACGTCTGAGCGACCTGGAAATGACATGTCGCAAGAGCGCCTGCCGCCGCTTCAAGGAGCTCAAGCTCGACGGCCTGCTGTTCCTCAACGTTTCCCCGGAGTCGTTGCTGGACCCAGCACACCAGCCGGGGCGTACCCTGCAAATGCTGCAAGCCTTCGGCATCCCCCCCAGTCAGGTGGTCATCGAACTCACCGAGCAGACGCCGACCGAAGACTTCAACCTGCTCGATACCGCCCTGCACCACTACCGCGCCATGGGCTTCTCCATCGCCCTGGACGACCTGGGCGCGGGCTATTCCAGCCTGCGCCTGTGGTCCGAGCTGCGTCCGGATTACGTGAAGATCGACCGCCACTTCATCGACGGCATCCACCAGGATGCGGTGAAGCGCGAGTTCGTCGAATCCATCCTGAAAATGGCCAAGGCTTCCCGCGCCCAGGTCATAGCCGAAGGCATCGAACTGGCGGAAGAGCTGGCGGTGCTCGCGGAAATGGGTATCGACCTGGTCCAGGGCTATCTTCTCGGACGCCCCCAGGAACATCCCTCTCGTGATGCGCGCGTCCTGCTGCCACCGCTGGAATCGACCGGCAACATGAACGAGGAGAGCAGCGACCTTTCCGCCCTGCTCAACGAGCAACCGGCTGTGCACGAGGAGACCCCCATCCACGAGGTGCTCGAAGCCTTTCGTGCCCAGGCCAATCTCAACTCGCTCGCGGTGCTCGACGCCCATCAGCGACCGGTCGGAATCGTCCATCGCCACCTGCTTTCGGAAGCCTTGCTCCGCCCCTTCGCCACCGACCTGTTCACCCGCAAATCCGTGAACCGGCTGATGAGCACGGATTTCCTCGCAGTGGAAATGGGGCAATCCCTGCAACAGGTCAGTCGCCTGATCACCAGCCGTGCCAGACAGCGCATTGAAGAAGACTTCATCCTCATCCTCGACGGCCGCTATCGGGGGCTGGGACGAGTTATCGATGTGCTCAAACTGATCACTGAGCTGAAGATCCAGCAGGCCCGACATGCCAACCCGCTCACCTTGCTGCCGGGTAACGTACCCATCCAGCAGTGCCTGACGCGGTTGCTGCAGCAACGCCGCCAAGCGGTGATCTGCTACGTGGACATCGACAGTTTCAAACCCTTCAACGACCTCTACGGTTACGCCAAGGGTGACGAAGTGCTGCTTTGCCTGGCCCAGTGCCTGAGCGAACGGGTGGACCCGGCGCGGGATTTCGTCGGCCATATAGGCGGCGATGACTTCTTGCTGGTACTGGGGTCGGACGACTGGCGCGTCCGACTCAGTTACTTGCTGGAAGACTTCCAGGGCCAGTGCCGACGTTTCTACCGCAACGACCACTTGCAGGCGGGGTGCTTCGTCGCCCACAACCGCCAAGGCCAGCGCGAAGAATTTCCCCTGCTGTCGCTATCCATCGGTGTGGTGACCCTCAAACCCGAGGATTGCAACCAACTGGACGCCTCGCAGCTGGCGGGGCTCGCGTCGGAAGCCAAACGCCACGCCAAGGCCATGCCCGGCTACAGCCTGCACATCATCGAAGCGGTTTGAAGGGTCCAGGGATGCTGCCGGTGTGGCTCAGCTCGGCGGCAAGTCAGAGGCCAAGTTCACCCGCGCGCCGGGCGGCACGCTGGGCAGCGTCGGAATCCGGCTCGAGACCCGGTCCGCCATCGCGATAGAGATCGGCCAGTTTGCGCGCGGCCAGAGGATGGCCGGCATCGGCGGCCAGGCCCCACCAGCGCGCGGCGTCGGCGGCATCCGGTGCCTGGCGGGCGTCACCAGCCAGGCTCAGCACGCCCAGTTGGTAGGCGGACTTGCCATCACCAGCCTGAGCCGCCTGGCGCAGTAGGCGAATACCCTCCTCCCGCGCACCGAAACCATGCCCACGGTGCAGCAGCAAGTGACCGTAGAAGCTCTGCGCAGGCACATCGCCCAAGGCAGCCATTCGTGCGTACTGGCCCTGCATCCACTGCCAGGCACGGGGTTGGGCGGCCAGTTTCGGAAAGCGTATCAGCCAGCGCGCCGCCTGATAGCCAATCCGCGCTCTCAGCTTCCAGAACATCACTGTTCCTCGGGGTAGCTGAACTCGAACACCCGAGCCACTTCGGAGGCATGCCAGGAGGCCGCTGCGATGCCATCCGGAGGACCGGCGAAGCGCCCCAGGCGCTCGACGCACTCGAAGAAGCCGGTGCGCGGCAAGCGGCTGGCACCCTGGCTGATGACCAGGGAACTACGCAGCGGACGCTCGGCGCGGGCATCGAGGGCAGCCAGATGCTCAAGGGCCGCAGTGAGGGTCTGCATGGCCGGGGACGGCAATTGCAGACGTTCGATCAACGCCCGGTAGGTCAGCAGATGCCGCTGACGGCGTGCGTCTTCCAGTTCATTCAACAGGGCTTGCCAGTGCTGGCGGCTGATTCGCAGACTCAAGATCCGGACTCCCAGCCGGAAACCCCGAGGGCACGCGCCAGACCGCGCTTGATGGCTTCATCAGGCTCACGCTCGCCGCTCTCGATCAGCCCGAGGTAGTGGGGGCTGATGCCCACCGCACGGGCCAGTTGCTCCAGGCTCTGTCCCTGGGCTTCGCGCAGCGACTTCATTTGGCCGATCGCCGTCCTGGCAGGCTCGGCGGCCGTTTCAGTGGTGGCCTGGCCGGCGGCGCGCAGTAGCGCCTGGTACTCGGCCCAGGGCAGTACTGCGTACTCCGCCTGGCCGTCACGCATGATCACTTGCACACTCATTGAAGCTCCCCGTGGAACGCAGTGCCGACTGCTTCAGCACCTCCATGCAGGCGGCCATATTATCAGGCCAAGGGCCCGCAGAGGGTGAACTATACTGCGTCCACCAGGCGGGGGAAGGTACGTGACGCGGCATTTTCATGTGGTTTTCTGGATACTCGCCAGCCTCTGGCCCGGCCTGCTGCGGGCCGAAGAGCTGCGCTGGGGCTTCGGCCCGGCTGATGGCATGCCTTACGTTCAGGTGAGCGAACATGTCCTGCTCGGCGGCTTCATCCGTCGCCTCGGCGAACGAATTGCCGAGGATCTGTCTGTTTCGGTGAGCTTCGTCGAAACACCGAACAAACGCATCGAGGAATCCCTGAAGAACGGGCGCATCCATCTGATCTGCAACTCCAACCCCGAGTGGATGGTCGACGCTCCGGCCTATCACTGGTCGCCACCGTTGTTCGAAGAAGAAGACGTCCTTCTCCAGCACCGCGACAGCCCAGCGATCAACGGTCTGACCGATCTCAAGGGCAAGGTGCTGGGCACCAGCTTGGGTTACGCCTACAGCATGCCGTTGATGGAAGCCTTCGCGAACCACGACGTGGAACGCAAGGACGTGCGCGACCTGGACACTCGCCTGAACCTGCTGAGCCACAAGCGGCTGGATGCCGTCATCGACATGCGCCGTGCCCTCGCCTATGAATTGGCCGCGCGCCCTGACGTACCGCTGGTGTTCAGCCCCTGGGTAGTGGAGCGCTATCGTTTGCATTGCGCCTATGGCAACCAGCTGCCAGTAGCAGCCGAACACTTGGATGCTGCGCTGCGGAGCCTGCGGGACAGCGGCGAACTCGAATCACTGCTGCAAGGCGAACAGCAGCGCGCCGGGCTTCAGGACCGCTGAGAGTCCGGGGCCGGCAATCGCTCCAGGACCGCCTGCACTTCCGGTGACTGCTTCTCGCGCCATGCCCGGAAGGCGTCCAACTCGCCACCCCAGGTCTTCAGGACCCAGGCCAGCACCGCCAGGTCGTCGACGAAGCCCATGCCAACCAGCCAGTCCGGAAGCGCATCGAGAGGCGTGACAAAGTAGAGCAATGCCCCCACCACCGCGAGGAATGCCTTGGGGTTGATCTGCCGGTACTCACCACGCAGCCAGGCATTGGCCAGGGACAGTAACAGTCGCAAGTCATCTTTCACCGCGCCAAGACGACCGCTCTGGCTCGAGCTCTTGCGGGATGCAGCCAACAGCAGTGACGGCAATCGCCCACCGGCCAGGAAACGTTGTGCCAGGGTCAGGTAACGCTGGAAATTCCAAGGTGCTTTCATCGGTACTCCTCGGCAGAAGCTTGGCCTAGAGGGCTTGGCGCGGTTATCCACGAAATCTGTGGATAACCTTGTGAACAGTTTTCCACAGAGAGGGGAAAACGCCCATATCATGCGGCTCCGCGACAGATCGGGCAAATTTTACCCAGTGCCAAAAGACCAGCAAAATCAAGCATTTGACCTGGCGGTCCGCAATGCGACCGCAGGTCGCACTCGGTACGGGCATGGTTACCCGGTCATGTGCATAACCGTAACACTTTCCCACCACCCCACTCCCGTTGTGACCGAAAGGTCGGCTCTCGGTTCGAGCGGGACCGGCGACGGAAGCGAAAACGCCCCGTCGAGACGGGGCGTTTCTAGGGAACCAACTGCCGCTTACTGCTGCTCGGCGGCAGCCGGATCCTTGATACTGATTAGTTCCAGGTCGAACACCAGCACCGAGTTGGCCGGAATGGCCGGGCTCGGGCTCTGCTCGCCGTAGGCCAGCTCGCTGGGGATAAAGAGTTTGACCTTTTCGCCCACATGCATCAGTTGCAGGCCTTCGACCCAACCCGGGATCACGCCGTTGACCGGCAGGTCGATGGGGCTGCCACGCTGGACGGAGCTGTCGAATACGGTGCCATCGGTCAGCTTGCCTTCGTAGTGAACGGTCACTACGTCGGTGGCTTTGGGCTGCGCACCTTCGGCCTTCTTCACGATCTCGTACTGCAGGCCAGAAGCGGTGGTCACCACGCCTTCGCGCTTGCCGTTGTCTTCGAGGAATTTCTTGCCGGCTTTGGCGTTCTCGGCATTCAGCGCAGTCATGCGCTCTTCGGCACGCTTCTGCAGGAAGGCAAAGGCTTCAACCAGCTCTTCGTCCTTCAGGCGCTGCTCCTTCTTGCCGATGGCGTCTTCGATACCTTGCGCAACGGCCTTGGGATCAAGGTCATCCATGCCTTCCTGAGCCAGGCTCTTGCCCATGTTCAGGCCGATACCGTAGGAGGCTTTCTGGGCCGGAGTCTTGAGTTCAACGCTGGTCTGCGAATCGCAGCCCGCGAGAACCAGGCCCACCAGGGCCACAGCGGCCGCCAACCGATGTTGTTTCATGCTGAATCCTTGTCTGTCGCCGTGATGGCAATACGATGGAGCGGCGAGCTTAGCAGGCCGCCGCGAGGAGTGGCTATGGGCAATGAGAACAGGGGTTTGGCAATAAGTTCAGCGTCTTGCGCCGCGTCACGTAAGCAATGATGACAGTGCTGTAGGACCTTTCGACCAGACAAAGAAAAAGCCCCCAGGCATTGCTACCTGAGGGCTTTTATATGGCGCAGCGGACGGGACTCGAACCCGCGACCCCCGGCGTGACAGGCCGGTATTCTAACCGACTGAACTACCGCTGCGCGTAACCACAAAAATGGTGGGTGATGACGGGATCGAACCGCCGACCCTCTGCTTGTAAGGCAGATGCTCTCCCGGCTGAGCTAATCACCCGGATACGTCCCACGAGGGTCCGCACACTAAATGAAAAGCCCCCAGGTGTCACCTGAGGGCTTTGAATATGGCGCAGCGGACGGGACTCGAACCCGCGACCCCCGGCGTGACAGGCCGGTATTCTAACCGACTGAACTACCGCTGCGCGTAACTGCGAGATGGTGGGTGATGACGGGATCGAACCGCCGACCCTCTGCTTGTAAGGCAGATGCTCTCCCGGCTGAGCTAATCACCCTTCACTCTCGAAGTGGGGCGCATTCTAGAGAGGTATCGGGACCCTGGCAAGTCCCTTTTGAAAAAAAATTCTCAGGCCTTCCAAAGGCTTAGCTCAGGGTTGAGCCCAACGCCTCCCGATGAGAATAATGCGCCCTTTGTGTCCAGAGGTTTTCCCCTATGTGGTTTCGCAACCTGCTTGTCTATCGCCTCACCCAGGATCTGAATATTGATGCCGAGGCGCTGGAAGCCGCGCTGGCTACCAAGCCGGCCCGGCCATGTGCCAGCCAGGAGCTGACCACCTACGGATTCGTGGCGCCCTTCGGCAAAGGCGCGGATGCGCCGCTGGTTCATGTCAGCGAAGGCTTCCTCTTGGTGGCCGCGCGCAAGGAAGAGCGCATTCTCCCCGGCAGCGTGGTGCGCGATGCGCTGAAAGAAAAGGTCGACCAGATCGAGACCGAGCAGATGCGCAAGGTCTACAAGAAGGAGCGCGATCAACTGAAAGACGAGATCGTCCAGACGTTCCTGCCGCGTGCCTTCATCCGCAAGTCGGCCACTTTTGCCGCCATAGCCCCGGCCCAGGGCCTGATCCTGGTCGACGCCTCCAGCCCGAAGCGCGCCGAAGACCTGCTATCCACCCTGCGTGAAGCCATCGGCTCGCTGCCCGTGCGTCCGGCTTCGGTGAAGATCGCCCCCACCGCCACGCTCACCACTTGGGTCAAGACCCAGGAAGCCGCCAGCGATTTCTACGTACTGGACGAGTGCGAACTGCGCGACACCGACGAAGAAGGCGGTGTGGTGCGCTGCAAGCGCCAGGACCTGACCAGCGACGAGATCCAGCTGCACCTGACCTCCGGCAAGCTGGTCACCCAACTGTCCCTGGCCTGGCAGGACAAGCTGTCCTTCATCCTCGACGACAAACTGGTGATCAAGCGCCTGCGCTTCGAGGACCTGCTGCAGGAGAAGGCCGAACAGGACGGCGGCGACGACGCACTCAGCCAGCTCGACGCAAGCTTCACCCTGATGATGCTGACCCTGGTGGAGTTCATCCCCCAGCTCTTCGAGGCCCTGGGCGGCGAAGAGATTCCGCAGGGCGTCTGACCCTCCCGAGCGCCGGCCCCGAGCCGGCGCTTCCACGATAAGGCCAAGGAATGACCATGCGCGTCCTCGCTGCCCTCAGCCGCTTTGTCGGCAACACATTTGCCCTGTGGATTCTGCTGTTTGCCGTGCTGGCCTTCTACCTGCCGGCCTGGTTCCTGCCGTTGACCTCGTGGATCGTCCCCCTGCTCGGGCTGATCATGTTTGGCATGGGCCTGACCCTGAAGACCGAAGACTTCCGCGAAGTGGCGCGGCGTCCGATGCGGGTGATGATCGGTGTGGTCGCCCAGTTCATCATCATGCCGGGCCTGGCCTGGCTACTCTGCAAACTGCTGCAGTTACCGCCGGAGATTGCCGTCGGAGTCATCCTAGTGGGTTGCTGCCCGGGCGGTACCGCCTCCAACGTGATGACCTGGTTCTCCCGCGGGGACGTTGCGCTGTCGGTGGCGATCACTGCGGTGACCACCCTCCTCGCCCCCCTGGTGACGCCCGCCCTGATCTGGCTGCTGGCCTCGGCCTGGTTGCCGGTGCAGTTCAGCGCCCTGTTCATGTCCATCCTGCAGGTTGTACTGCTGCCCATCGCCCTCGGCCTGGTAGCCCAGCGCCTGCTGGGCGAGCGTGTGCGTGCTGCAGTCGAAGTGCTGCCACTGGTATCGGTGGTCAGCATTGTCGCCATCGTTGCTGCGGTAGTGGCCGCCAGCCAGGCGAAGATCGCCGAATCCGGCCTGCTGATCATGGCAGTGGTGGTCCTGCACAACGGCCTCGGCCTGACCCTGGGTTACCTGGCCGGGCGTGTATTCGGACTGCCGCTGGCCCAGCGCAAGACGCTTTCCATCGAAGTCGGCATGCAGAACTCCGGCCTTGGCGCTGCGCTGGCCAGTGCACACTTCTCGCCCCTGGCGGCGGTCCCCAGCGCACTGTTCAGTGTCTGGCACAACCTCTCAGGCTCCCTGCTCGCCGCGATCTATCGGCGCATGGACGACGGCTCCCGGGCCGATCAGCAGTAATTCCCGAGCCACTCCGCCGACCGGACTTGTCCGGTCGGCCAGGATGTGCAAAATATTGCGCAGCGTAAGGACGACCTTACCACTCTGCGAGTGCTCACCGGGGACGGCCCCAGCTCAATCTGTCGTCTCTCTGGAGGTCACATGTCCTGGATCATTCTCTTCTTCGCCGGCCTGTTCGAGGTGGGTTGGGCCGTCGGCCTGAAGTACACCGACGGTTTCAGCAAGCCTCTTCCCACAGCCCTCACTGTTGCCGCGATGCTCGTCAGCCTGGGCCTTCTCGGCCTGGCCATGAAAGAACTGCCCCTGGGCACGGCCTATGCCATCTGGACCGGCGTCGGCGCAGTTGGCACCGTGATCGCCGGTGTCATCCTGTTCGGCGAGTCCATGGCGCTGGTGCGTCTGCTCAGCGTCGCGCTGATCGTTTGTGGCTTGATCGGCCTCAAGCTCAGCCACTGACACCCGAAATGAAAAAGCCGCGCAATGCGCGGCTTTTTCTATTCACCGGGCATCACCTCGGAGCTCGGCCACCTGCAGCTGCAGGGTCTGGCGGTCGACCCGCTCCGGTGACAACGGGGCACCCGCCACCAAGCAAATGCGTGACCAGAAACGCCGGAACAAACCCTTGGCCGGGTCGCGGCTGAAGAAGCTGCCCCAAAGCCCCTGCAACGCCATGGGAATCACCGGCACCGGGTTCTCTTCCAGAATGCGCTCTATGCCGCTCTTGAACTCATTCAGCTCACCGTCGGAGGTCAGTTTGCCTTCGGGGAAGATGCACACCACCTCGCCGTTGCGCAGGTACTCGGCGATGCGCTTGAAGGCTGCGTCGTAGACCAGCAGGTCTTCATGCCGCGCAGCGATGGGCACGGTGCCAGCGGTGCGGAAAACGAAATTCAGCACCGGCAGCTGGTAGATCTTGTAATACATGACAAAGCGCACCGGCCGCCGCACCGCCCCGCCGATCAGCAGGGCATCGACGAAGGACACGTGATTGCACACCAGCACCGCCGGACCTTCCTCCGGGATCGCCTCCAGGCCCTTGTGCTCCACGCGGTACATGGAATGGCCGAGCAGCCAGACCAGGAAGCGCATGGTGAACTCCGGCACGATCTTGAAGATGTAGCTATTCACCGCGATGTTCATCAGCGACACCACCAGGAACAGCTCCGGGATCGACAGCCCGGCGACGCTGAGGAAAAGGATCGAGGCGATGGCCGAGACCACCATGAACAGCGCATTGAGGATGTTGTTCGCGGCAATCACCCGTGCCCGCTCGTTCTCCGCCGTACGCGACTGGATCAACGCATATAGCGGCACGATGTAGAAACCTCCGAACAGGCCGATGCCGAGGATGTCGGCGAGGATCAGCCAGGCCTGGCCGTGGCCCAGCAGCGCCAGCCAGTCATGGGGGACTGCGCCCTGCGGGAACTCGCCGGAATGCCACCAGAGCAGCAAGCCGAACAGGGTCAGGCCGATGGAGCCGAAGGGCACCAGACCGATTTCCACCTTTCCGCCCGAAAGCCGCTCACAGAGCATCGAGCCCAGCGCAATGCCCACCGAGAATACGGTGAGGATCAGGGTCACGACGCTCTCGTCACCGTGCAGCAACTCCTTGGAATAGGCCGGAATCTGCGTCAGGTAAACGGCACCAAGGAACCAGAACCAGGAGTTGCCCACCAGCGAGCGCGATACCGACGGCCGCTGACCAAGACCCAGGCGCATGATCTGCCAGGACTGGCGGAAGATGTTCCAGTCAAGCGCAAGTCCCGGCAGGGCTGCCGCCGCCCGGGGAATTCCGCGGCTGGCCAGGTATCCCAGGCTCGCGGTAAGGACGATGGCGCAGGCGACGATCGGCTCGTAGCGCTCGGCGGACATCATGAGGCCAGCGCTGATGGTACCGGCGAGGATGGCCAGGAAAGTGCCCATTTCCACCAGGGCGTTGCCCCCCACCAGCTCATCCTCTCGCAGCACCTGCGGCAGGATCGAATACTTCACCGGGCCGAACAGCGCCGAATGGGTGCCCATCGCGAACAGCGCCAGGAACAGCAGCGGCAAGCTGTCGAAGAAAAACCCCAGGGCGCCCACCGCCATGATGGCCACCTCGGCCAGCTTGATGGCGCGAATCAGTGCATCCTTGGCGAACTTCTCGCCGAACTGGCCACCGAGGGCAGAGAAGAGGAAGAACGGCAGGATGAACAGCAGCGTGCAGAGGTTTGTGAAAACGCTCTTGTCGCCGGAAATGGCGAGTTTGTAGAGGATCGCGAGGATCAGCGACTGCTTGAAGATGTTGTCATTGAAGGCGCCGAGCAGCTGGGTCACGAAGAACGGCAGGAACCGCCGTGTGCCCAGCAGGGCGAATTGCGAGTGTTGGCTCATCTTCCTTGGTACCTGGTGGTTGGCAGTGGAATAGCCTCGTGCGCTCAAGGCACACGTCGCTGATTGGACAGCAAGACACTGGCCGAAAGCCACATTCACCAGAAAGATGTTTGCACCATTTCCGCGAAAGCCAGCGCACGAAGCCGGTAGGTCCGTTCCCGCATCCTACGTGCGATTCAGATCGGCAGTTGCCCCAGCGCCCAGCGCAGCAGGAAGAACAGCACCAGGCCACCGAGGATGGTCGCCAGCAGGTGGCGACTCAGGGCGGCGATCAATATCGCCCCCAGGCCCGCCAGCAGGTAGGCGTTGTCCAGGGCAAGGTGGAAGTGCTGGCCGTCGGGCATCAGCATGCCCGGCACCACGATGGCGGTGAGCACGGCGGTCG
This sequence comes from Pseudomonas sp. D(2018), assembly GCF_005502555.1. NCBI lineage: Bacteria > Pseudomonadati > Pseudomonadota > Gammaproteobacteria > Pseudomonadales > Pseudomonadaceae > Pseudomonas > Pseudomonas sp. D(2018). Next base: position 15,442 of record NZ_SCOK01000042.1, on the reverse strand, counting down.
GCACGTAGTGCAGGCCCTGGCGCACCAGAGGCGGGAAGCTCAGGTTTGGCCAGGCGAACAGGCTGTAGCGGATGGCGAAAGTGATCGCCGCCATGCCAAGGATCAAGCTCCAGGTTTGCATGAGATGCCCTCCCCCATCAGATCGAGTCGATAGCGACGCTCCAGCACCACACCCACGGCAATGCCACTGAGGGCGGCGGCCATCAGGCCCAGCTTGTAGGGCAGGCCCTGGCAGGCCAGCGCCACCGCGCCCGCTACCAGCGCGGCAGCGACTTGCGGCTTGTTGCGCAGCATGGGCACGACGATGCCGATGAAGGTGGCGAGCATTGCGAAGTCCAGCCCCCATGCCGCGAGGTTGGGCACCGCCTGGCCGAAGAGCACGCCTACCAAAGTGCAGAGCTGCCAGTTCAGGTACATGGCCAGGGCCGCCCCCAGGAAGTACCAGTGCTTGTGCGGCGACGCGTCCTGCTCGGCATAGCGGTGTTGAACCACGGCAAAGGCTTCGTCCGTCAGCCAGAAGGCCAGCGGCATCCGCCAGCGGGCCGGCAGGTGGCGCACGAAGGGCTGCAGGGTGGCGCTGTAGAGGGCGTGGCGCAGGTTGACCACGAAGGTCGTCAACAGCACCACCGCCGCCCCGGCGCCGCCGCTGAGCAGGGTAATCGCGATGAATTGGGACGAACCGGCGAACACTAGCAGCGACATGCCCAGCGTCTGCCAGGCGGACAGGCCGGCGCCAGCGGCGAGGGTGCCGAAGATGATGCCGAACGGAATGGCGCCAACGATCATCGGGACGATGTCTCGGGCGCCGTGGATGAACTCAGTGGTACGGGACATGGGGCCTCCTTGTCCCGGGAGATTAGCGCCAGGCCATCAATGGGTCTTGAACGATCTTGCGCAGGCGTTGCGATATTCGCCGGGGCCTACGCCATAAGCCTGCTTGAACTGGCGGGTCAGGTGACTCTGGTCGGAGAAGCCCAGTTGCGCCGCAACGCCAGCCGGCGCGCAGCCCGCCTTGAGCAAGGCACGGGCATGGTCCAGGCGCTGCTGTTTGAGCCAGGCATGCGGCGGCATGCCGGTGGCGCGGCGGAAGGTTCGAGCGAAATGGAAGGGCGAGAGCCGGACCTCGGCGGCCAGCTCCTCCAGGGAGGGCGGCTCGGCCAGGCGCTCGCGCAGCAGGTTCTTGGCCCGCAGCACGGCCTGGGGTTCGCGTCCGGGTGTACCGGGCTCTGGCAACCTGGCATGACGACGGAACAGCGCCAGCAGAGCCTCGCGCCAGGAGGTCTGTTGCTGCAGGGCACTGGCATCGCTTTCAAGCAGTTGATGCAGATGAGTGAACATCCGCACCAGGTCAGGGTCCTGGTGCACGCTGCCGATAAAGGCCGGCATTCCCGCCAGCGGCAGCTCGAGCTCGTCCAGCGCGCTGCGGACCAGGGCAACATCAGGGTAGAACACCCGATAGCGCCAACCCTCGTCATGCCCCTTGGAGCCGGTATGCACCTCATCCGGATTGATCAACGCCAGGCTCCCAGCGCCGGCCAGGTGGTCGGCGCCACGGTAGCGGTAGCGCTCGGCACCCGCCTCGACCACGGCGATTACATAGCCGTCATGCACATGGGGAGCGAAGCGATGGTCGATGTATCGCGCGGACAGCAGCTCCAAGCCCTCCAGATGGCCCGCCTGCCAGAAATGCGCGTCTTCCCGCTGTTCGCCCATGGCCTATGCGCTGAACAGCGCCTCCAGTCGTTGCTTCACCTCCGGCCAGTCGTGGTCGGTGATGCTATAGAGCACGCTGTCGTCGAGACGGCCGTCCGCCAGGCGGCGATGATTGCGCAGCACTCCCTCGCGCTGGGCACCGAGTTTCTCGATGGCACCCTGCGAGCGCAGATTGCTGGCAGCGGTCTTCAGTTGCACCCGCACCAGCCGCCACTCCTCGAAGGCGTGGCGCAGCATCAGGTACTTGATCGACGCGTTCAGCCCCTTGCCGTGCTCGCCGGCAGCGAGCCAGGTCCAACCAATTTCGGCGGCCGGCAGATTGGGCATGAAGTCGGCAAAGCGGGTGGTGCCCACCAGGTTGTCGCCCAGGCGGATGGCGAAAACCACCGCCTGCCCTTCCCGTTGGGCGGCCAAGCCCTGGCGATACCAGTCCGGACGGAGTGGACCATTCATATAGACGAGGGCTTCGCGGTTTGCGTCAGCCAGGGTCACCAGCGCCGGGACATCGGCCTCCGTCAGCGGATCGAGGCGCAGGGCGCCGCGCTGCAGGGTGACCGGTTGTGGATTGAACATCTGCGCCTCCTCAGGCGAAAGAACCCTGCCGGATGAGAACGTCACGCCAAGCGGAAGTGCCATGCAGGGGCCCGCGCCAGACAAACGAAACAGCGCGGGCAATAGAGCACGCTAGCAGCCCCCGGACGGGGGCTCAAGAGCGCCTGCGACCTTGGTCGCAGCGGCCTGACGAATTGCCGGCTTTGGTGCGAAACTGCTGGAAGTCGAATTACGGCGGGTCCTCACCGCCACCGTACCCTCCGGAGTTGCAATGTCGCTGTCCAGCGGGCTGATCGCCACGGTCGCCTTTCTCTACATGGCCGTCCTCTTCGCCATCGCGTTCTATGGCGACCGCCGCAGCGCGCCACTGTCGCCGCGCATGCGCGCCTGGGTCTACAGCCTGTCCCTGGCGGTCTACTGCACCAGCTGGACCTTCTTCGGCGCCGTCGGCCAGGCCGCCGGACAAGTCTGGAACTTCCTGCCCATCTACCTCGGCCCCATCCTGCTCCTGCTGGTGGCGCCCTGGGTGGTGCAGAAGATGGTGCTGATCAGCAAGCAGGAGAACATCACCTCCATCGCCGACTTCATCGCCGCGCGCTACGGCAAATCCCAGGCCCTGGCGGTGGTGGTGGCGCTGATCTGCCTGGTCAGCGTGTTGCCCTACATCGCCCTGCAGCTCAAGGGCATCGTCCTCGGGGTGAACCTGCTGATCGGCTCAGGCGCCGAATCCTCCGGCACCCGTGCCCAGGACACAGCGCTGATCGTGTCGCTGGTCCTGGCGCTGTTCACCATCCTCTTCGGCACCCGCAACCTCGACGCCACCGAGCACCACCGCGGCATGGTGCTGGCGATCGCCTTCGAGTCCCTGGTCAAGTTGCTGGCCTTCCTTGCGGTGGGCGCCTACGTCACTTTCGGCCTGTTCGACGGTTTCGACGACCTGTTCACCCGCGCCCGCAGTGCCCCGCAACTGGAGCACTACTGGTCGCAATCCATGGACTGGTCCTCGCTGCTGGTGCAGACCGGGGTCGCCATGCTCGCGATCATCTGCCTGCCCCGGCAGTTCCACGTCACCGTGGTCGAAAACATCGAACCACGCGACCTGCGCCAGGCGCGCTGGGTCTTCCCCATCTACCTGGCCCTGGCTGCGCTGTTCGTGGTGCCCATCGCCCTGGCCGGACAGATGCTGCTGCCCAGCGGCGTGATCCCGGACTCCTTCGTCATCAGCCTGCCGCTCGCCGAGGCCCATCCGGCCCTGGCGCTACTGGCCTTCATCGGCGGTGCCTCGGCCGCCACCGGCATGGTGATCGTCGAAGCCGTAGCGCTCTCGACCATGGTCTCCAACGACATGCTGCTGCCCTGGCTGTTGCGCCGGCAGAACGCAGAACGCCCCTTCGAGGTGTTCCGCCACTGGATGCTCTCGGTACGCCGGGTCAGCATCGTCGTGATCATCCTGCTGGGTTACGTCAGCTACCGCCTGCTGGGCTCCACCGCCAGCCTGGCAACCATCGGCCAGATCGCCTTCGCCTCCATCGCCCAGCTTGGCCCGGCGATGATCGGCGCACTGTTCTGGAAGCAGGCCAACCGTCGCGGCGTGTTCGCCGGCCTCGCCGCCGGCGCCGCACTCTGGGCCTATACCCTGGTGCTGCCGGTGATTGCCCGTGGCCTGGGCTGGCCGCTGGAGAACTTCCCCGGCCTCGCCTGGCTGATGGCCAATCCACTGGATCTGCCCATCGAGCCCCTGACCCAGGGCGTGGTGCTGTCACTGGCCGGCAACTGGCTCCTCTTCGCCTGGGTGTCCGTGTTCTCCCGTACCCGCGTCTCCGAACACTGGCAGGCCAGCCGCTTCGTCGGCCAGCAAGTCTCCGCACGCGCTGCCTCGCGCACCCTGCTGGCGGTGCAGGTCGACGACTTGCTGATGCTGGCGTCGCGCTTCGTCGGCGAAGAACGCGCGCGGCAAAGCTTTATCCGCTTCGCCTATCGCCTGGGCATCAGCTTCAACCCGGCGCAGAACGCCAACCAGGACTGGATCACCCACACCGAGCGCCTGCTCGCCGGCGTGCTGGGCGCCTCTTCAGCGCGGGCGGTGGTGAAGGCGGCCATCGAAGGCCGCGAAATGCAGGTGGAGGACGTGGTGCGCATCGCCGACGAAGCCTCCGAGGTGCTGCAGTTCAACCGCGCCCTGCTGCAAGGCGCCATCGAGAACATCACCCAGGGCATCAGCGTGGTGGACCAGTCCTTGCGCCTGGTGGCCTGGAACCGCCGCTACCTGGAGCTGTTCGACTATCCGGACGGCCTGATCAGCGTCGGCCGGCCGATCGCCGACATCATCCGCTACAACGCAGAACGCGGCCTGTGTGGGCCGGGCGAAGTGGAGTCGCATGTCGCCCGCCGTCTGTTCTGGATGCGCCAGGGCACGCCGCACACCTCCGAGCGCCTGTTCCCCAACGGCCGGGTCATCGAGCTGATCGGCAATCCTATGCCCGGCGGCGGCTTCGTCATGAGCTTCACCGACATCACCGCCTATCGCCAGGCTGCACAGGCCCTCAAGGATGCCAACGAAGGCCTGGAACAGCGGGTCACCGAGCGGACCCTGGAACTCTCCCAGCTCAACCAGGCGCTGATCGAGGCCAAGGGCACGGCAGAGTCGGCCAACCAGTCCAAGACGCGCTTCCTCGCCGCCGTCAGCCACGACCTGATGCAGCCGCTGAACGCCGCGCGCCTGTTCTCCGCCGCCCTCGGCCACCAGCAGGACGCCCTGCCCCGTGAAGCCCGCGAGCTGGTCAACCACCTCGACAGCTCGCTGCGTTCGGCCGAAGACCTGATCACCGACCTGCTCGACATCTCGCGCCTGGAAAGCGGCCGCGTCACCCCCGACCGCACGGCCTTCCCCCTGGCCTCGCTGTTCGACACCCTCGGCGCCGAATTCAAGGCGCAGGCTCAGGAACAGGGCATGGACTTCCGCCTGCGCGGCAGCAAACTGCGGGTGGAAAGCGACATGAAGCTGCTGCGTCGGGTGCTGCAGAACTTCCTCACCAACGCCTTCCGCTATGCCAGGGGGCGTGTGCTGCTGGGGGTGCGGCGCGACGGCGACAGCCTGAGGCTGGAAGTCTGGGACCGCGGCCCGGGCATCCCGGAAGACAAGCGCAAGGTGATATTCGAAGAGTTCAAGCGCCTCGACAGCCACCAGACCCGCGCCGAGAAAGGCCTCGGGCTCGGCCTGGCCATTGCCGATGGACTGTGCCGCGTACTCGGCCACACCCTGGAAGTGCGTTCCTGGCCCGGCAAGGGCAGCGTGTTCAGCGTCACCGTGCCGCTGGCCCGCGTCCAGCAACCCTCGCCGGTGGTGCAGAAGCAGGCCGAAGCCAATGGCCAGGCCCTCAACGGCACCCAGGTGCTGTGCATCGACAACGAAGACAGCATCCTCACCGGCATGCACAGCCTGTTGTCACGCTGGGGCTGCCAGGTCTGGACCGCTCGCAACCGCCTGGAATGCGAGCACCTGCTATCCGAGGACGTGCGCCCGCAGTTGGCACTGGTGGACTACCACCTGGACGAAGGGGAAACCGGTACCGAGCTCATGGCCTGGCTGCGGACCCGCCTTGGCGAGCCGCTGCCCGGCGTGGTGATCAGTGCCGACGGCCGCGCCGAACTGGTGGCCGAAATCCACGCCGCCGGCCTGGACTACCTGGCCAAGCCGGTCAAGCCGGCCGCGTTGCGCGCCTTGATCAGCCGGCATGTGAGCCTGCGCTGATTTCCACGCCAATGCCCGCCTGAGAGAGGCCCGTCAGCGCGAGACCCAGTTCCATGCAGGGCACGCCCTCTTGCGAAGCAGCGCCAACCTAGGGAGCGGCGTGTGGATAACTGTCGAGCAGCCGCCTGGCAAAGCCTTCCAGCGCCTGCCCCGGCAAGCGGTTGATGCCAGCCGCGCGCTTGCGCCCTCCCCCCGTTGCAAAGCCCCGGCAGAAGGCATCCGCCTCCAGGCTGGCGTTGGCCGGCACACGCAGGCTGAAGGTCCAGTCGCCATCGGCCCTGGCGCTCAGCAGACCGAGTGCGCGTTGCGGATCGCGAGCAGCGAGCTGGTTGGCCAGCACGCCGCTGACCCGCCGCGCCCAGGGCTTCGCAGGCAGCCGGTATAGCGACGCCCCCTCCCCCACGCGCCACGGTTCCAGGCTGGCCGCTGCCGCCATATCGGCGGCGTGGCCTTCGCGTAAACGGGCGAAGCTGGGGCTGAGCCGGACGAACGCCAGTGGATCGTCATAGGGCAGCAGCTCCGCCGCCAGCGCCACCGGATCGAAATGAAGGTCGGCAAGATGGTCGCCATAGGCGTTGTAGTTCAGCAGCAGGCCCAGCTCTTCAAGCGCCGCCAGATCCTCTTGCGCCACCCCATGACGTTCGGCCAAGGCCCGCGCCGGCCCTGGCATGCCGTCACCGAAGGCCGCAGCCACCGCCCAGCGGTGGAAGCGCCCCTGGAGGAAACGATCCACCAGCAAGCTAGTGCAGACATCCGCCGCCACATCGATGAAGGGCTCGAATGCCGGGTGCTCCGGCAGATCGCCGGCAAAGTGGTGATCGAAGTAACGCAGCCCGGCGCCCGCCGTGAGAAGCCGCGCCGCATCGGCGCGGTTCTGATCAAAGGAAATGTCGAGCACCGTCACCCGTTCACCGGGCCCGGCCTGCACCCGCCGCAGCAGGTCGATGTCGCGCTTCACTCCGCTGACCAGGCGCACGTCCGCCGCCAACTCCCCACCCAGACGCAGCTGCTGCAGGGCGCAGAGGCCGTCGGCATCGCCATTGAAGGCACAGTGATCAAGCATGTCCGTCTCCCCCGCGCTCAGCGCATCAGTTCACCGCCGTTGGCGTCCAGTTGTGCGCCGTTGATGGCGCTGGCGAAATCGGATGCCAGGAACAACGCCGCACGGGCGCATTCCTCGTCGCCCGGCATACGCCCACCGGGAATACCCGCACTGAACTCCGCACGCACCTGCTCCTCACTGACACCCCGCGCGGCAGCGGCATCACGTACATGCGCCTGCACCGGCTCGCCCCACATCCAGCCACAGGCCAGGCCGTTGACCCGCAGGCCATACCCGGCCAGCTCGTGGGCCAGGTATCGCACCGCCGCCGCCAAACTGCCCTTGGAGATCGCGTAGGCACCACCGCCGGCGTAGGGCTGGTGCACGCCCAGGGTGCTGACCATGACGATGGCACCGGAGCCCTGGGCCTTCATCCGTGGCAGCACAGCGCGCGTCAGGTTCAGCGAACCGAACAAATTGACGTCCAGCGCCTCCTGCAGATTGGCATCGCTACAGCTTTCAAGTGTGTCGAAACCACCGTGGGCGTAGGCGCTGTTGATCAGCGCGTCGATGCGCCCGAAGCGCTCCACCGTGGCTTCGGCGAAGGCCCGGCATGCCGCTGCATCACTCACATCGGTGGACTTCCACAGCACCTGGCAGTCAGTGCCCAGCGCCTGGATGCTCGCCTCGGCCTGGCGCAGACGCGCCTCGTTGCGGGCGCAGATGGCCACCGCGCGAGCCCCTGCTCGGGCCGCCTCCAGGGCCAGCTTGATCCCCATGCCGGGGCCAATGCCGGAAATCATCACCACCTTGTCATTCAGCAACATGTTCCTGTCCTCTTGTTCTTGTTGTCGTTCGGGATGCATCAGCCCGCCAGGTAGCGGGCACGGTACTGGGCGTAGTCGCGTAGCAGGCGAGCCTCGTCGAGGCCGAAGGCAGCCGCGTCGTACTGGTGCACGGCACGCTTGTCGCGGCCGTTGTCCACCAGCCAATCCGCCATGGCCGCGCGGACGCCGGGCGCCAGTTCCAGCCCGGCGAAACGGTAGATGCGCGCCACTACCGCCAGCGGATCGCTCACCGTGTCCTCGAAGTACACGTCCAGAAAGGCCTCGTCCGGCAGCCCGTCGCGGACCTCCAGGCTGTGCCGCAGGGCACGGGCCATGCGGCCGTTCCACTGTTCGCCCACCTGCGCCGGATCGGCCTGGTCGCTGTAGATCTGCCAGAGCGTGTAGATGAAGCTGGCGAGCGAGGGGATGGTCTTGCCCGGTTCGCGATGGGTAAGGACCACCTGAGCGCGCGGGAAGACCTTGAACAGCAGTTCGAGGGTGTGCAGGTGCTGCGGGCTCTTCAGCAGCCAGCGGCGCCCAGGCGCGATGCCGCGACGCGTCTGCTGCCATTGCAGGAACTGCAGCATCTTCTTCAGGTAGGCATACACCTGGGTCTGGTCCTGGCGATCGAGCCAGGCCGTGTAGGCCGGCACATTGACGTAGGAGTCCATGGCACACAGGAAGGAATGCTCCATGAGCATGAACTCCTCGTCCGGCTGCTCGGCGTCCAGCGGGTGGATGGCGAGGATCTGCGGCACGAACTCGACCATCGCGCAAACCTCCGCCCTCGCCCTGCCGATCCGCTCGGCGGGCTGTTCCAGCAGCTCCCCGGGTAGCGGCGCGGGGTAGCGGGTTTCCCACCACTGCGCCTTGCTGAATTGCGGGTCCACCGCCAGCAGACGCTGCAACAGGGTGGTACCGGTGCGCGGCAGGCCGACGATCACCAGCGGATCGTCGATCGGTTGCTGGAGAATTTCCGGAAAACGCCTGCAGTGGTCCTCGATCACCAGGCGGTTGACCAACTGCGCTACCAGCTTCTCCCTGAGCAGGGCTCGGCCTTGCGCGGAGAGGCACGCTTCGTCGTGCAAGGCACGCTGCAGGACCCGAAGCGCCTCGCGGAAGTCACCGGGGCCGAAGTCGTCGAGGCCGCCGGCGCGGGCACTGGCTTCGGCCAGCAGGCTGTTGGGTGCGAAGGCGTCGGTCGCAATCATCGGGTCGCTCATTGCAGCTCCTTGAGGTGGTCGAGCTTGACCACGCGGGTGGTGGGATGGACCGGACACTCAGCGCCTACCCAGCGCAGGCAATAGGTGCCCTCGGCATGCCCGGCGGTTTCCAGCCAGTTCGGCAGACCGGGATCGCGATGGCTGAGCACCAGGCGCACGCCCCCTCTGCCGTCCAGGCGCGCCGAGTGCTTGTTCAGGCAGATGCGGTGGTAGCGGTAGTCCAGCGACTCCATCCAGTAGTTGTTGATCTGCAGATTCCAGAAGTTGCAGTCGGGCACCTGCTCGACCTCGATCAGCAGCGCCTCGTCGTCTGCCAGGGCCCAGTAGCCGTGGTAGTAGATGATGTTCGGATCACCGCCCACGGCCTGGCACAGGGCCTGATCCGCCAGCGGCAACCGGTTGGGCCGCGCCTGGTAACCCTGTGCCCAGTCTGCAAAGAGCCGCGCGGTGTTCTCGACGAAGCTCGCCGCACGCCCCAGGCTCTGGTGCAGACGCGCGGCACTCAGGGGTTCCGGCTGCTGGCGGCGGTCCAGGCGCTCGATGTGCAACTGCGCGGGCTGCTCACGGGTGCGGTCAAGGAAGGTCTGGCGCACGATCAGCGCATTGCTCTGCGCCTCCAGACGCAGCCAGTTGCCGCTGGCGGGGCGTTCCTGGCTGAGGATGAGTTCGAAGCTGCCGTCGGCCTCCAGCTGCAACTGGCTGGCATCAATGAAACCGGTCTGGATCATTTTGCCGTCGCTTTCGTAGCCACCCTTCTGAGTACCGAAACTGAGGTACGCCACGCTGCCGCGCCGGCCGCTGACGCGGTACGACCGCTGGCCGTTGAGGCGCGCGTACTGGTAAAGATTGTCCGGGTTGTCGGCGCCGATCTTGGCCGTCTCGTGGGACGGCGAGAAGAAGCCGGGGAAGTCCGGGTCGGCGAACTCCAGGTGCATTTCCAGGGCGATGCGCAGCAAGCGGGTGAGGTAGCGGAAGCCCTCGGCGCGGGTCTGCGCGTCGACGGGCGCCTCGTCCCGCAGTATCTGTTCACCGGCGTGCCTGAGCCTGTCGCAGAAGTCGTTCCAGACCTGCCCGGTCAGCACCTGCTGTTCGATTCCATCTGTCGCCATGTCGGTCTCCTCGGGTCCGGCGGAATGCCCGCCGCTGCACAAACCTTAGGGAGAGCGGCATGACCGATTCTTCGTCTGGGCGGACTAATAATCGGCTCGACGTTCGACGGGAAGCGGTCAGACGTCCGCCGGTTGGACCGCTACCTAGTCCGCCCGGACGAGGAGTCCGGACCAGTACGCTGGGAGCATCAGCCGCACCGGCGCCGCGCAGTGCGGCACCGCCTGAGACTCGAGGAGTCCCCGATGCCTGAAGAGAAGAACCTGGTGCGGTCGCTGACCGTGGACATCGCCGCCCCTGCCGAACTGGTCTGGTCAGTGCTGGTGGACCTGGCGCGCTATCCCGAATGGAACCCCTTCACCGTGAAGGTGGAGTCCAGCCTGCGCCTGGGCGAGCCGGTTAACCTGTACCTGCCCGACCCGGCCCGCCCGGGCGAGCGGGTGCACGTGGTCGAGCAACTGGCCAGCTTCGAGCCGCCCCGCCTGCTGGCCTGGGAGATGCACGCCAGCGCCGACAACCCGGACGCCGCGCGCCGCGAGCAGATCATCGAAGCCACCGGAACGGACAGTTGCCGCTACCACACCACCGACCTGTTCCTCGGTCCCACTGCCGATCAGGTGATGGCGCTGCACGGTCCCTGGGTCAAGCAGGGTTTCGATGCCGTCGCACTGGCGGTGAAGGCACGGGCCGAAGCCCTGTTCGCCGCCAACCGCTGAAACCTTGTCCGGTTGGACGAAGAACCCGCAGCAACGCATTCCCTACCGTGGAAAAAAGCCGGCCCGCACCATGCGGCGCCGGCTCCATCCAACGGAGGCAAGCAATGCTCACTCACCTAGAACGGCTGGAAGCGGAAAGCGTCCAGATCATCCGCGAAGTGGTCGCCGAGTGTGAAAACCCGGTGATGCTCTACTCCATCGGCAAGGACAGCGCGGTGATGCTGCACCTGGCGATGAAGGCTTTCGCTCCGGGCAAACCGCCCTTTCCCCTGCTCCACGTGGACACCACCTGGAAGTTCCGCGAGATGATCGCCTTCCGCGACCAGACCGCCCAACGCCTGGGCTTGGAGTTGCTGGTGCACGTCAACCCGGAAGGCGTCGAGCGCGGCATCAACCCCTTCACCCATGGCTCGGCCCTGCACACTGACATCTGGAAAACCCAGGGCCTCAAGCAGGCGCTGGACCTCCACGGTTTCGACGCGGCGTTCGGCGGCGCGCGGCGCGACGAAGAGAAGTCGCGCGCCAAGGAACGGGTGTTCTCGATCCGTTCCGAGCAACACCGCTGGGACCCCAAGCAGCAGCGCCCGGAGCTCTGGCGCCTGTACAACACGCGCAAGCGCAAGGGCGAGAGCCTGCGGGTGTTCCCGCTGTCGAACTGGACCGAGCTGGACATCTGGCAATACATCTACCTGGAGCAGGTCCCCATCGTGTCGCTATACTTCGCCCGCGAGCGCCCGGTGGTGCAGCGCGACGGCACCCTGATCATGGTGGACGACGAGCGCCTGCCGCTGCGCCCCGGCGAAATGCCCGAACTGCGCAAAGTGCGCTTCCGCACCCTGGGTTGCTATCCCCTGACCGGCGCCATCGACAGCGAGGCCAACAGCCTCACGGCAATCATCCAGGAAATGCTGGTGAGCCGAACCTCGGAACGCCAGGGCCGGCTGATCGACTCCGATTCGGCCGGTTCCATGGAGAAAAAGAAGCAAGAAGGGTACTTCTGATGAGCGCCATCCCCAACCTGGACCAATACCTGCAGCAGCAACAGCGCAAGGACCTGCTGCGCTTCATCACCTGCGGCAGCGTCGACGACGGCAAGAGCACCCTGATCGGGCGCCTGCTCTACGAGACCAAGGTGCTCTTTGAAGACCAGCTCGGCCAACTGGAAACGGACTCGAAGAAGCTCGGTACCCAGGGCGGTGACCTGGACTTCGCCCTGCTGGTGGACGGCCTGGCCGCCGAGCGCGAGCAAGGCATCACCATCGACGTCGCCTACCGATTCTTCGCCACCGACAAGCGCAAGTTCATCGTCGCCGACACCCCCGGCCACGAGCAGTACACCCGCAACATGGTCACCGGCGCCTCCACCGCTGACCTGGCGGTGATCCTCATCGACGCCCGCCAGGGCCTGCTGCCGCAGACACGCCGGCACAGCTTCCTCGTGTCCCTGCTGGGTATCCGAAAGGTGCTGGTGGCGGTGAACAAGATGGACCTGATGGACTATTCGGAAGCAGTCTTCCGACGCATCGAAGCCGACTACCGCACCTTCGCCGAAAAGCTCGGCCTGACCGATATCCAGTGCATCCCACTCTCGGCGCTCAAGGGCGACAACCTGCTCGAGCGTAGCGCCGACATGCCCTGGTACCAGGGACCCAGCCTGCTGCAGCATCTGGAAAGCGTTCCCCTGGATCACGACCGCGCCAGCCACTTGCCCTTCCGCCTGCCGGTGCAATGGGTGAACCGTCCGAATCTCGACTTTCGCGGCTATGCCGGCAACGTGGCCGCCGGCAGCATCCGCGTCGGCGAACGCATCCGCGTGCTGCCCGCGGGCAAGCAGAGCCGGGTGAGCGGCATCTTCGGCCTGGCGGGCCCGCAGCAGGAAGCGGCCTGTGGCCAGGCCGTGACCCTGACCCTGGAAGACGAGATCGACATCAGTCGCGGCGACCTGATTACCCTCGCCGATGCTGCGGCGGAGGTGGCCGACCAGTTCGAGGCCACCCTGGTCTGGATGGCCGAGGAACCGCTGCTGCCCGGTCGCCCCTACCTGATGAAAATCGGTTGCCGCACGCTGGGCATGAGCTGCGCCAACCTCAAGCACAAGGTCGACATCAACAGCCTGGAGCAATTGGCGGCCAGGACCCTGGAGCTGAACGAGATCGGCGTGTGCAACCTCGGGCTGGACCAACCGATCGCCTTCGATCCCTACACGAACAACCGTGACACCGGCGGTTTCATCGTCATCGACCGGTTGACCAACCAGACCGTGGGCGCCGGCATGCTGCACTTCGCCCTGCGCCGGGCGCAGAACGTGCACTGGCAGGCCATCGATATCGACGCGCGGGCGCGGGCCGAGCTCAAGGGCCAGACGCCTCGCGTCCTCTGGTTTACCGGGCTGTCCGGAGCCGGCAAGTCGACCATCGCCAATCTGGTGGAGCGCAGGCTGCACGCACTGGGCCGACACACCTACCTGCTCGACGGCGACAACGTGCGCCATGGATTGAACCGCGACCTGGGTTTCAGCGAGGCAGACCGGGTGGAGAACATTCGTCGGGTGGCCGAGGTGGCGCGGCTGATGCTGGATGCCGGACTGATCACCTTGGTGTCCTTCATTTCGCCATTCCGCGCCGAGCGGGAACTGGCCCGCAGCCGGGCCGGGGAAAACGCGTTCCTGGAGATCTTCATCGACACGCCGCTGGAACTGGCGGAACGGCGCGACCCCAAGGGCCTTTATCAGAAGGCCCGGCGTGGCGAGCTGAAGAACTTCACCGGCATCGACTCACCCTATGAGCCGCCGCTGGCGCCGGACCTTCACATCGACACCCGCCGCGAATCGGCAGAAGAAGCCGCCGAGCGCATCGTCGCGTACCTGCTGGCACTCTGACCGGCAACTCCGGCAGCCGTCGGCCCCATCCCAGGATGTCATCCGGGGAGCGGGCCGACGGTCCCGGAGCCTAGGCCGAACGGACGATTTATCCACAGCTCGTGCGGCCAATACTCGCCCCATCCAGCCCGACAACCACAACAAGCGAGGCGCGGATGCACATCCTCGAACACGCCGACGACCTGGCGGGCATCGGCGCCCGCGAACTGAGCGAACTGCTGGCGCTGACCTATCGTGGCCCGCTGGAGCCCACGCCCTGGGCCGGCTTGCTGGAAGCGCTGCGACTGCGCCTGGACGCCAGTTTCCTTACCCTGGTCCTGCGCAATCCGGCTCACGAACGGCCGGGGTTGATCGTCAACGCCTCGATCCACGGCCCACACCTGCCGGGCGAACCATCCTACAGCGAGCACTACTACGCGATCTGCCCCTTCCTCCACTGGCCGGCCGATCAGGTTGCCAGTGCTGACGAAGTCATGGGCAGCGACACCTGGCAGGCCCACGACTTCTACCGCAACTACCTGAAGCCGCTGGACCTGCGCTATGTCCTGGTGGCTAACATGCGCACCGCTTCCGGCATGGACTGCGCCTTGTTCGCCTGCCGCGGGCACGGCGGCAAGGACTTCGACACCGACGAAATTGCCCTGATCCGCCTGCTTCGCCCCCACCTGCAACAAGCCGTCGACCTGCATTCGGCAGCCGACGAGCTGGATTCGGAGCGGCTCCTTTATGCAGCCACCATCGACCGCCTGCTCGTGGGCACGGTGATCCTCGACGAATCAGGCAAGGTGATGCGCAGCAACCAGGCGGCACAGCGGCTGTTCGCCACCCACGACGGCCTCGAATGCCGACAGGAGAAACTGCTGGCCTTCGCCGGCAAGGACAATCGCAACCTGCAGAAGGCCATACTGGCGGTGCTCCAGCAGCACCAACTCGGCCGAGCCGACTGCATTGAAGTGCTCACCCTGGCACGCCCCACCGGGGAAGTGCCGCTGAATGTGCTGCTGCGCCCCATCGCGCTCAATTACGAGGGCCAGGGCAACACCCGGCGACCAGCTGTCGCGGTGTTCATCCGCAATCCCGGCGACTCGCCCCAGGCCTCGCGACGCTTGCTGCGCAGCCTGTTCCATCTGACCCGCACGGAAACCGAGGTGGCCCTGCTGATGATGGACGGACTGACCCTGGACGAGAGCGCCGAGCGCCTGGGCGTCTCGCGCAACACCGTACGCGCCCACCTGCGCGGTGTCTTCGCCAAGACCGGTGCAACCCGCCAGGCACAACTGGTGAAGACCCTGCTCAACAGCGTCGCGTCCCTGGCATGAGCGGGGAATCGGGCCAATAGCGGTTGGGGGCGTGCAACGAAAAAACCCGGCCGAAGCCGGGTCAAAAGGCACAGACAATTTCGCTCAAACCCGCCCAGTCGGGCAGCAGCTCCCGGTTGTCAGTCCGGGAACCTCAGTTGTCGATACGCCGCTCGCTGACGTTGATCACGTCCTCAGCAAGCAGCGGCCAAGGCCGGCGCGGTGGTGGTGTAGGCGCCGTCGAGGTAGACCAGCGGGCTGATCTCCGCGCTGTTGTGGATCGCCACAATCCGGCCGATGAAGATGGTGTGGGTGCCGTAGCTGAACTTGCCGTC
>NZ_SCOK01000041.1:0-51818 GCF_005502555.1 Pseudomonas sp. D(2018) | reverse complement strand
GGTCAGGGGTGGGCAGCAGAGGCTGGTCACGCCTCCACTGACGGCGGCCAGGGTTTCGCTGGCGATATTGCCCTTGCGGCTGAAGCCGGGTTCGCGCAGGGCGACGGACAGGTCCACCAGGCCGGGCGCGGCCACGAGGCCCTTGGCGTCGAGGGTCTTGTCCGCCTCGAAGTTCGCTGGAGCCTGGCCGATGGCGGCGACCTTGCCACTTTCGAGGAAGAGGTCGGTGACCTGATCGTGGCCGCTGGCCGGGTCGATCAGGCGAGCGCCGAGGATATGGGTACGCATCAGTTCAGCTCCTCGGCTTCCTGGTTCATTTGGCGTTGCGCGGCCTGCCCGCTCATCGCCATGGAAAGCACCGCCATGCGCACGGCGATGCCGTAGGTGACCTGGTTGAGGATCACGGACTGGGCACCGTCAGCCACTGCGGACTCGATTTCCACGCCACGGTTGATCGGGCCGGGGTGCATGACGATGGCATCCGGTTTGGCCAGGGCAAGGCGCTGGGTACTCAGGCCGTAGAGCTTGTAGAACTCACCTTCGCTGGGCAGCAGGCCGCCCTGCATGCGTTCGCGCTGCAGGCGCAGCATGATCACCACGTCCACATCCTTCAGGCCTTCGGCGAGGTCGGTGTAGACCTTCACGCCGTACTGCTCGACGCCTACGGGGATCAGGGTCTTCGGCCCGATCACGCGGATGTCCGGGCAGCCCAGCGTGCGCAGGGCGAGCATGTTCGAGCGGGCCACGCGCGAGTGCAGGACGTCGCCGACGATGGCCACCGAGAGGTTCTCGAAGCTGCCCTTGTGGCGACGGATGGTGAGCATGTCGAGCATGCCCTGGGTCGGATGTGCGTGGCGGCCATCACCACCGTTGATGATGGCCACGTCCGGGCACACGTGCTCGGCGATGAAGTGGGCGGCGCCGGAGTCGGCATGGCGCACCACGAACATGTCGGCAGCCATCGCCTCCAGGTTGCGCAGGGTGTCGAACAGCGTCTCGCCCTTGCTGGTGGAAGAGGTGGAGACGTTGAGGGTGATGACGTCGGCGGACAGGCGTTGTGCTGCCAGCTCGAAGGTGGTGCGGGTGCGGGTGGAGTTCTCGAAGAACACGTTGCACACCGTCTTGCCGCGCAGCAGCGGGACTTTCTTCACCGCACGGGCGCCGACTTCGAGGAAGGAGTCGGCGGTGTCGAGGATTTCCGTCAGCAGCTCGCGGGGCAGACCGTCGAGCGAGAGGAAGTGGCGCAGCTGGCCCTGGTCGTTGAGCTGCAGCGGGCGCTTGGCGTCTGTCGGCATGGGGCAGGCCCTGAAAGGTTACGAGAAATCGGAAGGGTCAGGCGGGTGAAGCGAGGTCCTGACGCTCGAGGGTGAGCGGCGCGGGGCCGAGCAATTTTACCCGTTCCGTGGCGCCCAGGGACAGGGTTGCGCCAACCACGTCCGGGCGTACCGGCAGCTCCCGGGCGTTGAGGTCGAGCAGGCAGACCAGGGTTACGCTGGCTGGGCGGCCGTAGTCGAAGAGCTCATTGAGGGCTGCGCGCACCGTGCGCCCGCTCATCAGTACGTCGTCGATCAGCACCAGATGCTGGCCTTCGATCTCGAAGGGCAGTTCGGACGGTCGCACCTGCGGGTGCAGGCCGTTCTGTGTGAAGTCGTCGCGGTAGAAAGACACATCCAGGGTGCCCATGGGGCTCGACTCGCCCAGTTGCTCCAGCAGGGCCTGTGCCACCCATACGCCGCCGGTGCGGATGCCGATGTAGCGCGGCTCGGCGATGTTGCGGGACTTGAGGTGGGTTTGCAGGTCGCTGGCCATCCTCGGCAGCAGTTCGGCGGGGTTGGGCAGGGTCATCGGCGGTCCTCGCTTAAGAAGTTGCGGAGTTTTCGGCCAGCCAGCCTTCCAGCAGCAGCGCGGCGGCCAGGGCATCCACCGGGCGCTCGCGGTAGCCGTCGCGCTGGCCTTGGGCCAGGCGTTGGCCCTTGGCCTCGAAGGTGGTCAGGCGCTCATCGTGGGTGAATACCGGCAGATTGAAACGGCCGTTCAGGCGTCGGGCGAATTTCTCCGCGCGCGCGCTCATTTCGCTGGGGGTGCCGTCCATGTTCAGCGGCAGGCCTACGACGATGGCGTCGGGCTGCCATTCGCGGATCAGTGCTTCCACCTGCTGCCAGTCCGGCACGCCGTTCTGTGCTTTCAGCACTTTCAGCTCGCGAGCCTGGCCGGTTACCGCCTGGCCAACGGCAACGCCGATCTGTCTGGTGCCGTAATCGAAGCCAAGTAACAGGCGCAGGGGCTTGGATTCGGCCATCAAGCGTGCCCGGCCTGGGCCGTGAGCAGGCTGAGGTTCACGCCCAGTCGTGCCGCGGCAGCCGAAAGGCGCTGCTCGGTCGGCGTGTCGAAGAGGATGGCCATGTCTGCCGGGCAGGTCAGCCAGGCGTTTTCGCTCAGCTCGACTTCCAGCTGGCCAGCGTCCCAGCCGGCATACCCGAGGGCTACCAGGCTCTTCTGCGGGCCGCCGCCATCGGCGATTGAGAAAAGCACGTCCTGGGAGGTGGACAGGGCCAGCTCGCCCAGCTCCAGGGTGGCCTGGAACGTCTGTCCGCTGGGGTGCAGGACGAACCCGCGGTCGGTTTGCACCGGGCCGCCGGAGTAGATCGGCAGGCCCTGGCAGCGGGCCGGCGGGGTGTAGTCAGGTCGCAACTGTTCCAGTACGTCGCTCAGGCTCAAGCCGTTGGGGCGGTTGATCACCAGGCCCATGGCGCCCTGCTCGTTGTGTTCCACCAGATAGGTGACGGTCTGGGCGAAGTTCGGATCGGCCATGTGCGGCATGGCGATCAGGAAGTGGTGTTTGAGGTAGCTCGGTGCGCTTTTCATGTCGGCTAGTTTCAGTCTTAAGACGGCAGGCTTCAAGCGGCAAGGCGATGGCTTGAATCGGTGCCCCTTGGTTGAAGCCTAGAGCCGATTGTGCGCGGCCGCCCTCAATTGCTCGACAGGCGGTCGCCGCGCTCGAAGCGCCAGGTGCGAATGATCTCCAGGCGGTCGATGTCCGCGAGGTCCCCGGTGAACGGCGCGAAGGGGGCCGCGAGGCGCACGATGCGCATGGCGCCCTGGTCCAGTACCGGCTGGCCGGAGGATTCCAGTACCTGCACTTCGAACAGGGTGCCGTCGCGGTTGATCGACACCAGCAGACGCAGGTTGCCGTAGATGCGCTGCCGGCGGGCCTCATCCGGGTAATTGAGGTTGCCGACGCGCTCGATCTTCTTGCGCCACTCCTCTTTGTACCAGGCGCCTTTGTCGCGCATGGTCGAGGCCGCGTTGAGGCGGTGTATGCGCGGGCGCTTGGCATAGAGCTGGCGCTCCTTGTCCAGTTCCGCTTCCAGGCTGGCGATTTCGGCGGAGAGCTGCGAGCTGTCAAAGGTCGGCGCGAGCGTGGTCTCGGGTTGCGGCTTGCTCTGTTCGCGCTTGATCGTGGTTTTCTGCGGCTGCGGGCTTTTGGTGGCCACGGCGGCCTTGGGGGCTTCTTTCTTCGGTGCCTGGGGCGGCGCGGCCGGCGGAGTGGCTTTGCGGATTTCCTTGTCCTGGAAGGGCGCCTGCTCGGTGGTCTTGGGCGTGGCCTTGTGTTCCAGGGTGCCACTGCCCTGCTGGTTGGCCTGGGCGAGGAAGTCGGCGTTCTTCGGCTTCTCCTCGCTCTTGAAGGTGGCGAGGGTGATTTCCAGGGTCTTGCTGATCTGCTGCGGGTCGCCAATGGTGAAGCCAACCCCGAGGATCAGCGCAACGTGCAGCACGGCGGCGAGGAACAGGGTAAAGCCCAGCCGATCCGCCGGGCGGACGCCGGCGGACAGTTGGGGCGGGGTGTTCACGGCTGCGTTCATCGCCAGTCAGCTTGCTTCAGATAGCGGCGCAGTCTGCCGAGCGTGCGCATAAAAGTCTATGAAGCACTCCGCGCCTCGAGCTTGATGGCGATCGCATCCATCAAACGTTCGCCGATGCGCGTGTCATAGGCCTTGTCGATCTCGCGGATGCAGGTAGGGCTGGTGACATTGATCTCCGTGAGGTGGTCGCCGATCACGTCCAGTCCGACGAACAGCAGCCCTCTTTCTCGCAGGGACGGGCCGACGATCGCGGCGATTTCGCGGTCGCGCTCAGACAGCGGTCGGGCCTCGCCACGGCCGCCGGCGGCCAGGTTGCCGCGGGTCTCGCCCTGGGCGGGGATGCGCGCCAGGCAGTAGGGCACCGGCTCGCCATCGATCATCAGGATGCGCTTGTCGCCGTCCTTGATCGCGGGCAGGTAGCGCTGCGCCATGATCTGCTGGCTGCCGTGGGCGGTCAGGGTCTCGAGGATCACCGAGAGATTGGGATCGCCGGCGCGGTGGCGGAAGATCGAGGAACCGCCCATGCCATCAAGGGGTTTGAGAATGATGTCACGCTGTTCTTCGGCAAACTCGCGCAGAATGTCCGCTCGTCGGCTGACTACGGTCGGCGGTGTGCACTCGGGGAACAGGGTGGCGAAGAACTTCTCGTTGCAGTCACGAAGGCTCTGCGGGCGGTTGACCACTAGCACGCCGTCCCGTTCCGCTTGTTCCAGCAGGTAGGTGGAGTAGACGAACTCGTTGTCGAAGGGCGGGTCCTTGCGCATCAGGATCACGTCCAGCTCGGCCAGTGGGATATCGGCCTCGGCCTCCAGCTCGAACCAGTGTTCGGGGTCGAGGAAAACCTTCAGGGGGCGCGTGCGAGCGCGAGCTTCACCGTTTTTCTGGTATAGGTCCTGCTGCTCCATGTAGAACAGCGACCAGCCGCGTTCCTGGGCGGCCAGCAGCATGGCCAGGGAGCTGTCCTTCTTGAAGGAGATTTGCGCAATGGGGTCCATGACGATCCCGAGGCGAACGCTCATGGGGGTTCTCCGCAACAGGTTTCAAGGGGCGCGCCACAGCGGGCGGGCCGGTTGGATAAGGCGCTCAGGGTGGCGCCGGCATTGATTGCGGTCAAGGAAAAATCCTTCCCCTAAAGGGGAAGAATCGCAGATGCGGGGGCCGTGTAGCTTGCGTCTGGAGACTGTGCTAAAAAGGCCCGACGATTGGGTCGCAGCCCGTCGGTTGTAGGGCCTCAGGCACATATATAAAGCAGAATAACGACTCACCGAGGCGATGGTAGGGCGAACATGGAACAGCATTCCGAGGGTTTGAAGGTCATGGTGATCGACGATTCGAAAACGATTCGTCGTACCGCCGAGACGCTGCTCAAGAAAGTGGGGTGTGAGGTCATCACTGCAGTTGATGGTTTCGACGCCCTGGCCAAGATCGCCGATTCCCACCCGAACATCATCTTCGTCGACATCATGATGCCTCGCCTGGACGGTTATCAGACCTGCGCCCTGATCAAGAACAACAGTGCTTTCAAGTCCACCCCGGTGATCATGCTGTCTTCCAAGGACGGCCTGTTCGACAAGGCCAAGGGTCGCATCGTCGGTTCCGATCAGTACCTCACCAAGCCTTTCAGCAAGGAAGAGCTGCTCGGCGCGATCAAGACTCATGTCCCCGATTTCACCCCGGTGGAGCAAGCCTCCTGAAGTCCGGCCTGATGGCCGGTGAAGCCTTTCCATATGGGGAACACCATGGCTCGTATTCTGATTGTTGATGACTCGCCGACCGAGATGTACAAGCTGACTGCCATGCTCGAGAAGCATGGCCACCAGGTACTCAAGGCCGAGAATGGCGCTGATGGCGTGGCCCTGGCCCGCCAGGAGAAGCCAGACGCCGTCCTGATGGACATCGTGATGCCCGGCCTCAATGGTTTCCAGGCAACCCGTCAACTGACCAAGGACGCCGAAACCAGTCATATCCCGGTGGTTATCGTTACCACCAAGGACCAGGAAACCGACAAGGTCTGGGGCAAGCGCCAGGGGGCGCGTGACTACCTGACCAAGCCGATCGAAGAAGACACGCTGATCAAGACGCTGAACGCGGTACTGGCCGGCTGATTGCCGCGCCGGACCCTGAACCATAACTATTAGAAACAGGCCAAGGCCGGTCGCCATGTCGGATTCGCAGACTCCCTTCCAGCTCCTCTACGAGATCGACCAGCGCTGTCGCGCGCTGGCGGCGGGCTTGCCTGCGCAACAACAGGTGGTGCAGAGCTGGAGCGGTATCGGCTTCCGCATGGGGGAACGCCTGTTCGTGGCGCCCATGGGCGAGGTCAGCGAAGTGCTGCACGAGCCGCGCCACACGTTGCTTCCCGGTGTGAAGACCTGGGTCAAGGGCGTCGCCAACGTGCGCGGACGCCTGTTGCCGGTGATGGACCTGTGCGGCTTTTTCGGTGGCGACCTGTCGCCCCTGCGCAAGCAACGCCGGGTGCTGGTGGTGGACCACCAGGAAATCTTTGCCGGGCTGATCGTCGACGAAGTCTTCGGCATGCAGCACTTTCTGGTGGATGCCTTCAGCGAGGAGTTGCCCCCGCTGGAGGCCAGCATCCAGCCCTTCATCCATGGTGTTTTCCATCGCGAGCAGCCCTGGTTGGTGTTCAGCCCGCACGCGCTTGCACAGCACCAGGCGTTCCTCGAGGTAGCGATCTAGGTTCTACGCGGGGCGCCTGGCGTCCCGTACCGGTCCCGGGTTAGAGCTTCCGGGACCCTGGCTTCAAGGTTGGGCCGGCTTTGCCGGCCCTTTGGCGTTACATGGGAATAGAGTGGTTGGTCCAGGCGGGGGCCCGATAATGAAAAGACTAAACGCAGGCAATCTTTTTTCCGGGGTGCGTAGCACGTCGCTGATCGCCGGACTCTTCGTAGTCCTGATCATCGCCATCGTGCTGCTGTTCGCGAACTTCGCGTACCTCAACACCCAGGCGAACTACGACAAGGAATACATCAGCCACGCAGGTGAACTGCGCGTGCTGTCCCAGCGTATCGCCAAGAACTCCAGCGAGGCCGCGGCGGGCAAGGCCGAAGCCTTCGCCCTGCTGAAAGACGCGCGCAACGACTTCGAGAAGCGCTGGAACTTCCTGCTGAAAGGCGACGCCGCCACCGGCCTGCCGCCTGCGCCTGCCGCTGTGAAGGGCGAGATGGATGTCGTACAGAAGGACTGGGACAGCCTGCGCAAGAACGCCGACGCCATCCTCGCCAGCGAGCAGACCGTACTCTCGCTCCACCAGGTAGCCGCCACCCTGGCCGAAACCATCCCGCAACTGCAGGTCGAGTACGAGGAAGTCGTGGACATCCTCCTCGAGAGCGGCGCACCCGCCAGCCAGGTCTCGGTAGCCCAGCGCCAGTCGCTGCTGGCCGAACGTATCCTCGGCTCGGTGAACAAGGTGCTGGCGGGTGACGAAGACTCCGTCCAGGCCGCCGACATGTTCGGCCGCGACGCCAGCCTGTTCGGCCGCGTACTCAATGCCATGCTCGAAGGCAACGCGGCGATGGAGATCTCCCAGGTCACCAACACCGAGGCCCTGGAGCGTCTGCAGGAGATTTCCGAACTCTTCGAGTTCGTGTCCGGCTCCGTGGACGAAATCCTCGAAACCTCGCCCGAACTCTTCCAGGTGCGTGAATCCGCCAACACCATCTTCACCGGCTCCCAGACCCTGCTGGACAAGGCCTCCGCCCTGACCACCGGCTTCGAGAACCTGGCAGGCGGCCGTGGCCTGAACACCCTGGCTGGCTACGTACTGGGCGCCCTGGCCCTTGCCGCGGTCATCCTGATCGGCCTTGTGATGGTGCAAAGCACCCGCAGCCGACTGGCCGAAACCGCCGCGAAGAACGAACGTAACCAGGCGGCGATTCTGCGTCTGCTGGACGAAATTGCCGACCTCGCCGACGGTGACCTGACCGTAGCCGCGACCGTGACCGAGGACTTCACCGGTGCGATCGCCGACTCCATCAACTACTCCATCGACCAGCTCCGCGAGCTGGTGGAAACCATCAACCTGACAGCCGTGCAGGTGGCCGCCGCCGCCCAGGAAACCCAGGCCACTGCCATGCATCTGGCCGAGGCTTCCGAGCACCAGGCCCAGGAAATCGCCGGCGCCTCTGCCGCGATCAACGAAATGGCCGTGTCCATTGACCAGGTATCGGCGAACGCCTCTGAATCTTCGGCGGTAGCGGAACGTTCCGTAGCCATCGCCAACAAGGGCAACGAAGTGGTGCACAACACCATCACCGGCATGGACAACATCCGTGAGCAGATCCAGGACACCTCGAAGCGGATCAAGCGCCTCGGTGAATCGTCCCAGGAGATCGGTGACATCGTCAGCCTGATCAACGACATCGCCGACCAGACCAACATCCTCGCCCTGAACGCCGCGATCCAGGCGTCCATGGCCGGTGATGCGGGCCGTGGCTTCGCCGTGGTAGCGGACGAAGTACAGCGCCTTGCGGAACGTTCCTCCGCGGCGACCAAGCAGATCGAGGCTCTGGTGAAGACCATTCAGACCGACACCAACGAGGCGGTGATCTCCATGGAGCAGACCACCTCCGAAGTGGTCCGGGGTGCCCGTCTGGCCCAGGACGCCGGTGTGGCCCTGGAAGAGATCGAGAAGGTATCCAAGACCCTCGCGGCGCTCATCCAGAACATCTCCAACGCCGCTCGTCAGCAAGCGTCCTCCGCTGGCCATATCTCCAACACCATGAATGTGATCCAGGAGATCACCTCGCAGACCTCCGCTGGTACCACCGCCACCGCGAAGAGCATCGGCAACCTGGCGAAGATGGCCAGCGAGATGCGCAAGTCGGTTTCCGGCTTCAAGCTGCCGGAAACTCAGGACATAGCCTGACCAGGGGAGGCGCCGCGGCCTGAGGTCGCGGCACGACGGCCATGAATCAAGGGCACGACAGCATGCAGCCAGGCGGTGTCTGGGCCTTGAAACCCCTGGCCGATATGACGACAGCGGAATTCCAGGACTGGCAGAAGCTGCTCGAGGAACGCACCGGCGTGGTGGTCAATGACCAGCGCCGCTCCTTCCTCCAGACCAATCTCAGTGCGCGTATGCGCGAACTGGGCGTGCAGGACTACGCCAGCTACTACCGCCAGGTCACCGATGGGCCGCGAGGCGCGGTGGAGTGGTCGACCCTGCTGGATCGCCTGACGGTGCAGGAAACCCGGTTCTTCCGGCACCCGGCCTCCTTCGAACTGCTCGCCGAGTACCTGTGCGGGCGCGTCGAACGGGGCCTGGAGCGCCCCTTGGAAATCTGGAGCGTGGGCTGCTCCAGCGGTGAAGAGCCCTATTCCCTGGCCATGGTGGCGGCCGAGGCGCTCAGCGGTACCGAACAGCCGGCGTATTTCGGCGTGACCGGCACCGACATCAGCCTCAGCGCCCTGGCCAAGGCCCGCGAGGGCCTGTATGGCGCCCGACGCCTGGAACAACTCGAAGCGGCGCTCGCCGAGCGCTACTTCGAGGCCCAGGACGATGGCCGTTACAAGATAGCGCCGAGCCTGGCCGCACGGGTGTGCTGTGCACGGCTCAATGTGCTGGAACTGGCCAAGGCGCCAATGTCCGGCATGGACGTAATTTTCTGTCAGAACCTGTTGATCTACTTCCGCCGCTGGCGCCGCCGGGAAATCCTCAATCGCCTGGCCGAACGCCTGGCGCCAGGGGGGCTGATGGTGCTGGGCGTGGGGGAAGTGGTGGGTTGGCAGCACCCGGACCTTGAGCCGGTGCCCAATGAACAGGTTCTGGCATTCACCCGGAAGGGATAGCAGACGGCTATGACTGATCGGCACGACTACGTCGCCCTCGAGTGGGTAAAGGGCGAGATCGCGGAAACCCTGAAGCAGGCTCGACAGGCCCTGGAGGCCTTCGTCGAGAACCCGCAGGACCCGACGCGCATGCGTTTCTGCCTGACCTATATCCATCAGGTCCAGGGCACGCTGCAGATGGTCGAGTTCTACGGCGCGGCCCTGCTCGCCGAGGAAATGGAGCGATTGGCCCAGGCGCTGATGGAAGGCCGCACGGCCAACCGTGGCGAGGCGCTGGAAGTGCTGATGCAGGCCATCCTGCAGCTACCGCCGTACCTGGACCGTATCCAGAGCGCCCGCCGCGACCTGCCGATGGTCCTGCTGCCGCTGCTCAATGACCTGCGTGCCGCCCGTGGCGACAACCTGCTGTCCGAGACCAGCCTGTTCGCTCCGGACCTCTCCGGCATGCTGCCGGCGCTGTCCATGGACACCCTGGCACGTATGCGCACGGCCGAACTGCCGGTGCTGCTGCGCAAGCTGCGGCAAATGCTGCAGACCGCCCTGGTGGGCGTGATCCGCAACCAGGACCTGGCCGCCAACCTGGGCTACATGGCGCGCGTCTTCGCCCGTCTCGAGTCCCTCTGCCAGGACGCGCCGCTCGGCGCTCTCTGGCAGATCGCCTCAGGCCTGGTGGAGGGGCTTGCCAACGGCTCCGTGGTCAACGGCTCCTCGGTGCGCAACCTGCTGCGCCAAGTGGACAAGGAACTCAAACGCCTGCTCGAGCAGGGTGCCGATGGTTTCAACCAGGCGGCACCGGAAGAGCTGGTGAAAAACCTGCTGTTCTACGTGGCCAAGGCCCCGGCCCAGTCGCCGCGTATCCGTGCCCTCAAGGAGCGCTACCGCCTCGACGAAGCCCTGCCGGATACCGCCGTGGTGGATGAGGAGCGTGCCCGCCTCGCCGGCCCTGACCGCGACGCCATGCGTTCGGTGGTCACCGCCCTCTGCGAGGAACTGGTACGGGTCAAGGACAGCCTCGACCTCTTCGTGCGCAGCGACCGCAGCGGCGTCGCCGAACTGGATTCCCTGCTGCCTCCGCTCAAGCAGATTGCCGACACCCTGGCGGTACTGGGCTTCGGTCAGCCGCGCAAAGTCATTCTCGACCAGATCGACGTGATCCACGGACTCTCCCTTGGTCAGCGCGAGCCCAGCGATGCGGTGCTGATGGATGTCGCCGGTGCACTGCTCTACGTCGAAGCCACCCTGGCCGGCATGGTCGGGCCGGCGGAAGAGGGCGCGGCGGAAGAAAGCCACCTGCCCACCACCGACGTGGCGCAGATCCACCAACTGGTGATCAAGGAGGCGCGCAACGGCCTGGAACAGGCCAAGGACGCCATCATCGAGTTCATCGCCTCGCAGTGGAACCACGAGCACCTGGCCCGTGTGCCGGAGCTGCTGACCCAGGCCCGAGGCGGCCTGGCAATGATCCCGCTGCCGCGCGCTGCCGCCCTGCTGGAAGCGTGCAACCGCTACATCCTGGAACAGCTGCTGGCACGCAAGGCCGTGCCCAACTGGCAGAGCCTGGACACCCTGGCTGACGCCATCACCAGCGTCGAGTACTACCTCGAACGACTGTCCGAAGACCATGCCGCCCAGGGCGACATGATTCTCGACGTGGCCGAGGAAAGCCTGGATACCCTGGGTTATCCGCTCAAGGAAAAGCCCTCCATCCTCGACCGCGTAGAAGAGGAGGAAGCCCCGGCGCCCCTGGCTGACCCGATACAGGAAATCGAAGTACTGGCCGCTGAAGAGTCGGAGTTGCACCAGCACCTCGATCCGGAAGACGAGCCGGAAGCCGTCATGCCCGAGGCGCTGGCCTTCGAGCCGGCCGCTGGTAGCCTCGACTTCGACCTGGATGCGCCGCTGGACTTGGCGGCAGCCCCCGAGGGCGAGCTGCTGGTTTCTGACGACAACTGGAGCCTGGGCGAGCCGGACGTTGAACCGGCTGCCGTAAGCATCGACCTCAGCCTGGACGCACCGCTGGAGGTTTCTACCGCCGCCGCTGCACCGGCTGCCGAGGGTGAGTTGCTGGTCTCCGATGACAACTGGAACCTGGGCGAGCTGGACGTTGAACCGGCTGCCGCAAGCATCGACTTCAGCCTGGATGCGCCGCTGGAGCCCGCAGCAGCAGAGAGCGAGCTGCTGGTTGCCGACGAGACCTGGAGCCTGGAGGCGCTGGACGCTGAACCCGCTACCGAAACCATCGATCTCAGCCTGGATTCCCCGTTCCAGCCCGATGCCGTCGCCGCCCTGGAACCCGAGCTGGAACCGGCGCTGCGAATAGAAGGTGAAACCCTGCCCAGCCTCGATCTGGATGAGCTGGACAGCCTGCCGAGCGTGACCGAAGTAGCCGGGGCCGAGGACGAACTGCTCGACTTCAGCCTGGATACCCCGCTGGAGTTCGGCGAGGGACAACCGCTACCGAGCTTCGATCTGGCCGATCTGGAAGAGCTGCCGCCAGCGCTGCCGGGCGACCAGCCCGCCCTCGACCTGTCGCTGGACACCTTCGATGCACTGCCCAGCCTTGATCTGGATGAGCTGGACAGCCTGCCCGCCGCCGAGCCGGTGGTCGAGCTGGAAGCCCTGAACCTTGAAGACCTGCCGGCCCCCCTGGAGTGGGACGAGGCGGCCCTCGCCGAACTCGGTCTGCCGGAAGTCGACCTGCCCAGCGCGCCGCTGGAAGAGCCGGTAGTGGAACCTGCCGCAGAGCGACCGCTGTCCCTGGCCGACGTCATGGCGGTTCCGGTGCCGGCCTTCAATCCGCCGGCGCGCGACGTGCCGCCGAGCCTGCTGCCGCCGCCCGCCGACGAGGAACCGGTGGACGACGAGCTGCAGGAAGTCTTCATCGAAGAAGCCGGTGAAGTGCTGGAAACACTGGCCGACTACCTGCCGCGCTGGCATGCCGACAGCAACGACCGCGATGCCCTGGGCGAAGTGCGTCGTGCGTTCCATACCCTCAAGGGCAGTGGGCGCATGGTGCGAGCGCTGATCATCGGCGAGCTGTCCTGGTCGGTGGAAAACCTGCTCAATCGCGTGCTGGACCGTAGCATCGAGGCCGCCGAACCTGTGCACCAGGTCGTCCAGGATGTGGTTGACCTGCTGCCTGCCCTGGTCGATGAGTACGCCGCGAAGGCCCAGCGCCAGCGCGACGACGTCGACCAGCTGGCCGCCACGGCCCATGCCCTGGCGAAGGGGCAGATCCTCCCAAAATCTGAAGCCCCGGGTTCAGAGCAGGCCATCGAGCCCGCGGGCGAGCCGCATGCTCCTGTCATCACGGAATCCGGTGAGGCCCTGGACCCGCAACTGCTGGAAATCTTCCGCAACGAGGCGGAGCTCCACCTGGATACCCTCGCCGGTTTCGTCAAGGCCTGCGACCAGGAACTGCCCCAGTCGGTCAACGATGACCTCCAGCGCGCCTTGCACACCCTCAAGGGCAGCGCGCACATGGCCGGCATCCTGCCGATCGCCGAAATCGCCACGCCCCTGGAGAAGCTGGCCAAGGAGTACAAGACCAACCTGCTCCGCATCGACCTCTCCGAGGCCGAACTGCTGCGCGAGGCACTGAACCTGCTGCGCAAGGGCGTGGATCAGCTGGACAGCACGCCGCTGGCCTCGATCCCAGGTGCCGGGGCGTTGCTGGAGCGCATCCAGCAACTGCATCAGCACCGCCTGGACGCCGCCAATGCCGCACGCCGCGACGACAAGGGCGAGACCCGCGACCCGCAGATGATTTCCCTCTTCCTCGCCGAAGGCATGGATATCCTGCTGGACGCCGAGGACCTGCTGCGCCGCTGGCGTGAGCACCCGTCCGAGCGTCAGGAACTGGGGGCGTTGCTGGAAGAGTTGAGCACCCTCGGCCGTGGTGCCGAGATGGCCGAACTACCGCAGATCGAAGAGCTTTGCGAAGCGCTGCTGGATGTCTATGGCGCTGTGGACGAAGGCAGCCTGCCGGTCAGCGAACGCTTCTTCAGCGAAGCCGAGGCAGCCCATGAAGCCCTGATCGGCATGATGGATCAGGTGGCGGCAGCCCTTGAAGTGACCCCCCAGCCCGAGCGTGCCCAGGCCCTGCTCAACCTGCTGCAGGACGTCGTCGACCCGCTGGCCCTGTCCCTGCTGGAACCCGGTATCCCTGACCTCGAAATCGAGGAACTGGACGCGGACTGGCCACACGCTGAAAGCCGCCCGTTGCAGTCTGATCGGGTGGAAGAGCCCCAGGCGCTGCAGGACGTGGCGCTGCCCGAACTGGCGTCCTTCGACCCGGACGAAACGTCCGAGACCGAACGGCTGGACGAAGTACCTGCTGCCCTGGACGAGGAGATGGTGTCCATCTTCCTCGAAGAGGCGGTGGATATTCTCGACAGCGCCGGCAAGGCCTTGGAACGCTGGCTCGGCGAGCCGGAGAACAACCCGGCGCTGCTGGCCCTGCAACGCGACCTGCACACCCTCAAGGGCGGTGCGCGTATGGCTGAGATCCGTCCAATCGGCGACCTCGCCCACGAACTGGAGTCGCTTTACGAAGGTCTGGTAGACCGCCGCTACAGCCACTCGCCGCGCCTCGCCGGCCTGCTGCAGCATAGCCATGACTGCCTCGCCTCGTTGCTGGAGCAACTGCAGGCGCGCCGATCCCTGAGTGATCCGTTGCAGCTTATCCAGGACATTCGCGGCTTCCGCCAGGGTGGCGCGCAGAGCCTTTCGGCCGCCGTGGTGCAGCCACTGCCCACGTTCGATGCATTCGACGACGAAGATGCCGGGGAGGACGACATTGTCGAGCTGTGCGAGCCCTTTGACGCAGCCAATGACGAGATGGAAGAGGCGGCGGACGACGTCGCCACGGAACACCTTACCGAGTTGTCCCTGGCCGAGCTGCTGGACGTCCGGACTGACGAACAGCCGGTGACCCAGGCTGCACCGCTGCCCGAGGTCCAGGTCTTCAACAGCGACCAGGACCCGGAGCTGGTGGAGATATTCCTCGAGGAAGGCTTCGACATCCTCGACAGCGCCGGTGCCGCCCTGCAGCGCTGGATCGATGACCCGGACAACAGTCTCGAGATAGAAGCCCTGCAACGGGACCTGCATACGCTGAAGGGCGGTGCCCGGATGGCCGAAATCGGTCCCATCGGCGACCTCGCCCACGAACTGGAATTCCTCTACGAAGGCCTCTGTGGTGGCCGTCTGCGTGCCAGTCCGACGCTGTTCAACCTGCTGCAGGCTTGTCAGGACCGCCTGAGCGAAATGCTCGACGCGGTGCGTGCGCGTCGCCCGTTGCCGGACGGCCAGGCACTGATCGAAGCCATCCAGCGCTGGCGCGCCAATCCCAGCGAGCAGCTGAGCATGCCCAGCGCCGTGCATCTGCAGCCGGCAGTCGAGGACGACCGTGATGCCGTGGCTGAGGCGGACATCCTCGATATCTTCCTGGAAGAGGCAGACGACCTGCTGGAGGCCATGGAAACCGCCATTGGCCGCTGGGAAGAGGCACGCGAGGACGGTGCCCAGATCGATGAGCTGCTACGCGTGCTGCACACGCTCAAGGGCGGCGCGCGACTGGCCGGGCAGAAGCGCCTGGGCGACCTTGCCCACGACCTGGAACACCACCTGATCGAGGCGCAGCAACAGGGGGCGCCCTGGCCGGAAAGCCTCTTCCTTGACGTGCAGTCCGGCTATGAAGGCTTGCAGGCTGAATTGGATGAACTGCGTCAGCAGCTCGACCAGAGCCTGGCCGAAGACCTGCCGACGCCGCCCCAGGCGCTGACCCTGACAGAAGCGCCGCAGTTGGCCAGCCCAATTGTCGCGGCCAGCGTTCTACCGCGGGTTGTCAATGAAGAGCGCGTCCTGCCCTTCGTTCGTCGAGCCCGGGAAGCCGCCCAGGACGCCGCTGCTCGTCGTGCGCCCCAGGAACTGGTGAAGGTGCCGGCGGAGTTGTTGGAGGGGCTGGTCAACCTGGCCGGTGAAACCTCCATC
This sequence comes from Pseudomonas sp. D(2018), assembly GCF_005502555.1. Classification (NCBI taxonomy): domain Bacteria; kingdom Pseudomonadati; phylum Pseudomonadota; class Gammaproteobacteria; order Pseudomonadales; family Pseudomonadaceae; genus Pseudomonas; species Pseudomonas sp. D(2018). The sequence continues at coordinate 36,153 of NZ_SCOK01000041.1, read as the reverse complement.
TTCCGCGGCCGGGTGGAGCAGCAGGTCAGTGACTTCAGCTTCACCCTGAGTGAGATGGAAGCGACCATCGAGCGGGTGCGTGACCAGCTGCGCCGTCTCGACACCGAGACCCAGGCGCAAATCCTCAGCCGTTATCAGGCTGAGGCGGAGCGCGCCGGCTACGAGGACTTCGACCCGCTGGAAATGGACCGTCACTCGCAGCTGCAGCAGCTGTCGCGTGCGCTGTTCGAGTCCGCATCCGACTTGCTCGACCTCAAGGAAACCCTGGCGGCGAAGAACCGCGACGCGGAAACCCTGCTGCTCCAGCAGGCACGGGTGAACACCGAGCTGCAGGAAGGCCTGATGCGTACCCGCATGGTGCCCTTCGACCGCCTGGTGCCGCGCCTGCGCCGTATCGTCCGGCAGGTGGCCAGCGAGCTCGACAAGCAGGTGGAATTCGTCGTCGGCAACGCCGAGGGCGAGATGGACCGCACCGTGCTCGAGCGTATGGTGGCGCCGCTGGAACACATGCTGCGCAATGCCGTCGACCACGGCATCGAGGTTCCCGAGGCACGTCGCGCCTCCGGCAAGCCGGAAAGCGGCACCATCCGCCTGAACCTTGGCCGCGAGGGTGGCGACATCGTCCTGACCCTGGCTGACGACGGCGCCGGTATCAAGCTCGAAGCCGTGCGCCGCAAGGCCATCGAGCGCGGCATGATGGATGCCGAGTCCGACCTTTCGGATTACGAGGTTCTGCAGTTCATCCTCGAACCGGGCTTCTCCACGGCCGACAAGGTCACGCAGATTTCCGGCCGGGGCGTCGGCATGGACGTAGTGCACTCCGAGGTGAAGCAGCTCGGCGGCACCATGAGCATCGACTCCACCCCTGGCGAGGGCAGCCGTTTCCTCATCCGCCTGCCGTTCACCGTGTCGGTGAACCGTGCGCTGATGGTGCTTTCCGGCGAAGACCTGTATGCCATCCCGCTGAACACCATCGAAGGCATCGTGCGGGTCTCCCCTTACGAGCTCGAGGCCTACTACCAGCCCGATGCACCGCGATTCGAGTACGCCGGCCAGAACTACGAGTTGAAGTACCTGGGCGATCTGCTGGGCAACGGCCAGCACCCCAAACTGGTGGGCCAGAGTCTGCCGCTGCCGGTGATCCTGGTGCGCTCCAGCGAGCATGCCATGGCCGTGCAGGTGGACTCCCTGGTGGGTTCCCGCGAGATCGTGGTGAAGAGCCTTGGCCCGCAGTTCGCAGGGGTCCACGGCATCTCCGGCGCCACCATCCTCGGCGATGGACGCGTGGTGGTGATTCTCGACCTGCTGGCGACCATTCGCTCGCGCCACGCCCACCTGGTACAACCGCAACTGCGCTCGGCCAGCGCCAACCTGCTGCCGGCCGACGTGGACGTGGAGCGTCCGCCGCTGGTGATGGTCGTGGACGATTCGGTGACCGTACGCAAGGTCACCAGCCGTCTGCTGGAGCGCAACGGCATGAACGTGCTCACCGCCAAGGATGGGGTCGATGCCATCGGCCTGCTGCAGGAGCAGCGGCCGGACATCGTGCTCCTGGATATCGAAATGCCGCGCATGGACGGCTTCGAGGTGGCTACCCTGATCCGCCACGACGAGCGCCTGAAAGACCTGCCGATCATCATGATCACCTCGCGTACCGGTGAGAAACACCGCGAGCGCGCCATGGCCATCGGCGTCAATGACTACCTGGGCAAGCCCTACCAGGAGTCGCTGTTGCTCGAAACTATCCAGCACCTGGTCAAACGGACATGACAGAGAAGACATCCGCACGCATTGCCGTGCTCGCCGACACCTCGCTGCAGCGCCATGTGTTGCAGCAGGCCCTGACCGGCAACGGCTACCAGGTCGTGCTCAACAGCGATCCAGCCCGCCTGGACGAAGCGGCGCTGAGCGCCTGCGAGGCGGATCTCTGGCTGGTGGACCTGGCCCTGTCCGAGGATTCGCCCCTGGTGGACAGCCTGCTGGAGCACGCCAGTTCTCCCGTGCTGTTCGGCGAAGGCCATGCCCCCGAGCGCCATTCAGAGCATTACCCGCGTTGGGAACGGCGTCTGTTCGGCAAGCTGAAAAAGCTGGTGGGCGATCCGGCGGTGGCCGTGGGGCCGAGCCTGGAAACCCTGCTGGCCGAGGCCCAGCGCCCGACACGCCTGGAACTGCCCAAGGTGCTTGCCGATACCCCGCTGGTGGCGGGGGAGCCCGCGCGCCAGGTCTGGCTGCTGGCTGCCTCCCTGGGGGGGCCGGCGGCGGTCAAGGCGTTCCTCGATGCCTTGCCCGGTGGCCTGCCGATCGGCTTTCTCTACGCCCAGCACATAGACCCCAGTTTCGAGGGCGCGCTGCCGCAGGCCGTGGGCCGCCATAGCCAGTGGCACGTCAACCAGGCCCGCCACGGTGATACCGTGCGCTGCGGCGAAGTGGTGGTGGTGCCCATCAGCCGTGAACTGAATTTCTCCGACGACTGCCGCATGCAGATGGGCGAACGCCCCTGGCCGGAACCCTACAGCCCGTCCATCGACCAGGCCATGCTCAACCTGGCCCAGCATTACGGCGCCCAGTGCGGCGTGATCGCCTTCAGCGGCATGGGCAGCGATGGCAGTGCCGCAGCCGCCTACCTGCGCCGTCAGGGCGGGTTGATCTGGACCCAGAGTGCCGATACCTGCGCCTGCTCAAGCATGCCGGACAGCCTGCGTGAAGGCGGCTACAGCACCTTCGGCGGCGACCCGCGCGAGCTGGCCGCCAAGCTGGTCGAACATCTGGCTGCGCAGTGCAGCTAACCCAGGAATTCTCATGAGCCAAGCCGTTACCACCCAGAACAGCACCGCCAGCCTGACCGGGCTGCTGCTGCCGCTGTCCGACCGTACCCTGCTGGTGCCCAACGTGGCCCTGGCTGAGCTGATTCCCTACCGCGCCCCCCAGTCGACCTCGGGGTTGCCCGCCTGGCTGCTGGGCCAGGTAGCCTGGCGCGACCTGCGCCTGCCGCTGCTGTCCTTCGAAGGCGCCGCCGGCGGCGAGGTGAAGGTGGGCTCAGGCGCGCGGGTGGCGGTACTCAATGCCCTCGGCGGCCGCCCTCACGTCAAGTTCATCGCCTTGCTGCTGCAGGGGATCCCGCGTTCACTGAAGCTGGAAGCAGACTTGCGACGGGCCAACGCGCCGCTGTCGGTGCTGGAGCTGGATGCGGTGCAACTGGGTACTGATGTGGTGAAGATCCCCGACTTGGCGGGACTGGAGCAGATGCTGGCCGATGCCGGCCTGATCTGACTCGGACGAGCAGGGGCGGTTCGTAGGAAGTGGCGGGGCGGCGCTCCGCTTGAACCTGCGAAACCCACCAGCAGCGGTCGATGGATTCGCTGCGCGCTACGCCGTCCTACGGGCGCTCCGATTCAGAAATCGCCCCAGAGCTGCTGCGCCACGCTGAGCGCCACCACCGGCGCCGTCTCGGTGCGCAGTACCCGCGGCCCCAGTCGTGCCGCGTGGAAGCCCGCCGCCTTCGCGGCATCCACTTCGGCCTCGGACAAGCCGCCCTCTGGGCCGATCAGGAAGGCCAGGCTGCTCGGCCTGGCATGGCCGGCCAGGGGCTCGGCCACCGGATGCAGGACCAGCTTGAGATCCGCCTGCACGTCGCGCTGCCAATCGGCCAGCGTGACCGGTGAATGGATCACCGGCAGTACCGAGCGGCCGCACTGCTCACAGGCGCTGATAGCCACCTGACGCCAGTGCGCCAGGCGCTTGTCGGCGCGTTCGTCTTTCAGGCGCACTTCGCAGCGCTCGCTGACGATGGGGCTGATCTGGGCGACACCCAGTTCGGTGGCCTTCTGGATCGCCCAGTCCATGCGCTCGCCGCGCGACAGGCCTTGGCCCAGATGCACCCGCAATGGCGATTCGGCCATGCCGGTAAAGGCTTCGCGCAGCTCTACCCGCACCGTCTTCTTGCCGACCTCGACCAGCTCGCCCAGGTATTCCTGGCCGGAGCCGTCGAACAGTTGCACGGGGTCACCGGAGGCAAGCCGCAGCACGCGGCCGATGTAGTGGGCCTGGGCTTCGGGCAGGTCGTGTTGGCCGAGGGCGAGTGGAGCGTCGATGAAGAAGCGGGAGAGGCGCATGGGCGTTCGGGCAAAGGGAGGACAGGCGCGCAGTTTAAGGCCTGGCGCGCCGTCCGTGTTACCCGTCAGCCCGGATCGCGATGGTTCGGGTGGAGGTCGGCGGCAACGTGCACGCTCACCGACTCGCGGGTGGCGATGTCGATGCCTTCGCTGGCCACTTCGGCGAGGAAATCGATCTGCTCCTCGGTGATCACGTAGGGCGGCAGGAAGTACACCACGTTGCCCAGGGGGCGCAGCAGGGCGCCGCGCTCCAGGGCGTGCTGGAAGACCTTCAGGCCGCGACGCTCCTGCCAGGGGTAGGGCGCCTTGCTGGCCTTGTCCTGGACCATTTCGATGGCCAGCACCATGCCGGTCTGACGCACTTCGGCCACGTGCGGGTGGGCTGCCAGGTGCGCGGTGGCGGTGGCCATGCGCATGGCCAGTTTGCGGTTGGCGTCGATCACCCGATCCTGCTCGAAGATATCCAGCGTTGCCAGGGCGGCGGCACAGGCCAGTGGGTTGCCGGTGTAGGTGTGGGAATGTAGGAACGCGCGCAGGGTCTGGTAGTCGTCGTAGAAGCCCTGGTAGACGGTTTCGGATGTGAGCACGGCGGCCATGGGCAGGTAGCCGCCGGTCAGCGCCTTGGACAGCACCAGGAAGTCCGGTGCGATACCGGCCTGCTCGCAGGCGAACATGGTGCCGGTGCGGCCGAAGCCGACGGCGATCTCGTCGTGGATCAGGTGCACGCCGTAGCGGTCGCACGCGTCGCGCAGCAGCTTGAGGTACACCGGGTGGTACATGCGCATGCCGCCGGCGCCCTGGATCAGTGGCTCGACAATCACCGCCGCGACTTCTTCATGGTGTTCGGCCAGGGTGCGCTCCATATGGGCGAACATGGCACGGGAGTGTTCTTCCCAGCACATGCCCTCGGGCCGCAGGTAGCAGTCGGGGCTCGGCACCTTGAGGGTGTCCAGCAGCAGCGACTTGTAGGTTTCGGTGAACAGCGCCACGTCGCCCACCGACATCGCCGCCACGGTTTCGCCGTGGTAGCTGTTGGTCAGCGTGACGAAGCGCTTCTTGCGCTCCAGGCCCTGGTTGCGCCAGAAGTGGTAGCTCATCTTCAGGGCCACTTCGATGCCGGAAGAACCGTTGTCGGCATAGAACACCCGGTCCAGCCCCTTCGGCGTGAGCTTCACCAGCCGCTCGGACAGCTCCACCACCGGCTGGTGGCTGAAGCCGGCGAGGATCACATGCTCCAGCTGGTCCACCTGGTCCTTGATGCGCTGGTTGATGCGCGGGTTGGCGTGGCCGAAGACATTGACCCACCAGGAGCTGACGGCGTCCAGGTAGCGCTTGCCCTCGAAGTCCTCCAGCCAGACGCCTTCGCCGCGGCGGATCGGCACCACCGGCAGGCGTTCGTGATCTTTCATCTGGGTGCAGGGGTGCCAGAGCACGGCGAGGTCACGTTGCATCCAGTCGGCATTGAGGCCCATGAGTCGTTCTCCTGTAGCGATCGGCGAAGCCTATGCAATGAGGCCGGCCCGGACAAGCAGGACGCACCCAACCACCCGGAAGGCACGTCTGGCCCGGCCGTTGGGGCTGGCGTATCCTGCGCGCCAATTTCGAACAACGCTGTTTCACCGGGGGAATCTTCATGCCTGCAGCCTGGCGCGTCTTGGCGCTGATCATCGTGGGAGGGCTCAGCGCGACGGCGCTGGCCAAGGACAAGCAGCCGACGGCCATCGTCATCGGCGGTGGCATGGCGGGCCTGACCTCGGCCTACGAGCTGCAGCAGAAGGGCTGGCAGGTCACCGTTCTGGAGGCCAAGCCGAGCATCGGTGGTCGCTCGGGCCTGGCGGCCAGCGAGTGGGTCGGCAGCGCCAAGTTGCAGCCCAGCCTCTACCGCTACCTGGACCAGTTCAAGCTGAAGGCCGTGCCCGCGCCGGATTACGTGCGCAATCCGGGCTACCTGGTGAACGGCCGTTACTTCTCCGAGGCCGACCTGCTCAAGGAATCCCCGAGCACGGTGGAGGGCCTGAAACGCTTCGACAAGAGCCTGGACGACCTGGCCGCCTCGATCGAAGACCCACTCAAGCCGCTGGTCAATCACACGCTGCAAACCCTCGACTCCATCAGCGTCGCCCGCTGGCTGGAGAAGCTGAGCCTGCCACCCACCGCGAAGGCCCTGGTGGAGCAGCGCATCCGCTCCCGTTATGACGAACCCTCGCGCCTGTCGCTGCTCTACCTGGCCCAGCAGGCCCGCGTCTATCGCGGCCTGCCGGATACCGAGATGCGCGCCGCGCGCCTGCCCGGCGGCAGCCAGGGCCTGGCCCAGGCCATGGCCAAGCAGATCAAGACCATCAAGACCAACGCCCGCGTCTCGGCCATCGTGCAAGAGAAGGACGGCGTCGCCGTCAAGGTCGGGGGTGCCGGCTACCACGCCGATTACGTGGTGCTTGCCGTACCGCTGCCGGCCCTGGGCAGGATCAGCATGACGCCGTCCCTCTCGGCCCTGCAGCTGCGCGCGCTGAAGGACATCAACTATGGCTGGCGCGACCAGATGCTGCTGCAGTTCAAGAAGCCGGTCTGGGGCAAGAGCCGACTTTCCGGCGAGGTCTACAGCGACCAGGGGCTGGGCATGCTCTGGGTCGAACCGGCCCTCAAGGGCGGCGCCAACCTGCTGATCAACCTGTCCGGCGACAACGCCCGCCTGATGCAGGCCTTCGGCGACCGGCAGATGGTCGACCAGGTGCTGATCCGCTTCGACAAACATTTCCCGGGCGCCCGCGAGCAATTCAAGGGCTTCGAGGTGCGTCGCTATGGCAAGGACGCCCTGGCGGGTGGCGCCTACCTGGCTTACGGCCCCGGCGAAATCAGCCTTTACTGGCGCATGTGGGAGAAGCCCCTGGGCCGCGTGGTATTCGCCGGTGAGCACACCGACGCGCTTTATCCAGGCACCCTCGAAGGCGCCCTGCGCAGCGGCCAGCGCGCCGCCGCCCAGGTCATTGACCTCAAGGCCGGCAAGGCCGTTGGCCCGGTGGAAGCAGAAACCGAGAGCAGGCCCGAAGCGACACCCAAGACGCTCACCAAGGACGAGAAGAAAGGCTTCTTCTCCCGTCTGTTCAACTGAGTTGTATCCCCGGTGGCGAGCTCATCGCCGCCGGTCCCCCCTCCTCATACCGTTCGGCCGCGGCTGACGAGCTATCAGACTTTTCTTCCGACAAAAGTCTGCGAAGTCCCACTCGTTATAAAGATCGTTTTACTCGATATTTCAAAGCAAAATTTTCCGCTTTAATTCGATAGATTTACCGCTAGGCTTTATCACTCGCTTTTACCCAGCTTGTGTTTTCCAAGGATGTCCTCCATGCAATGGCGTAATTCCCCGTCCCGCTTCGGCCTGGTCAGTATTCTTCTGCATTGGGGGGTGGCCATCGTCTTCGTCGGCCTGTTCGCCCTGGGCCTGTGGATGGTCGGTCTGAACTACTACAGCAGCTGGTACAAGACCGCCCCGGACATTCACAAGGGCGTCGGCATCCTGCTCTTCCTGGTGATGCTGGCACGCATGGCCTGGCGCTTCATCAGCCCGCCGCCGCCGGCCCTGCCGAACCATGGTCCGATGACTCGCCTGGGCTCCAAGGTCGGCCACCTGGTGCTTTACGTCGGTCTGTTCGCCCTGATGATTTCCGGTTACCTGATCTCCACGGCCGAAGGTCGTGGCATCGCCGTATTCGGCCTGTTCGAAGTACCGGCCACCCTGACCGCCATTCCCGACCAGGAAGATGTGGCCGGCGCCATACACGAATACCTGGCCTGGGGGCTGCTCATCTTCGCAGGCGTCCACGCCCTGGCCGCCCTCAAGCACCATTTCATCGATCGCGACGCGACCCTGACCCGTATGCTCGGTCGCGCCGCCAAATAACGCTGCAACCTCTCAACAAGGAGATTCACCGATGCTGAAGAAAACCTTCGCTGCGCTCACTCTCGGTGCCGCACTGTTCGCTGGCCAGGCCATGGCCGCCGACTACGTGATCGACAAGGAAGGCCAGCACGCCTTCGTCAACTTCAAGATCGGCCACCTGGGCTACAGCTACATCTACGGTACTTTCAAGGATTTCGACGGCACGTTCAGCTTCGACGAGAAGAACCCTGAGGCCAGCAAGGTCAAGGTCACCTTGAAGACCGCCAGCGTTGATACCAACCACGCCGAGCGTGACAAGCACATCAAGAGCGGTGACTTCCTGAACGTCAGCAAGAACCCCACCGCCACCTTCGAGTCCACCGCGGTCAAGTCCACTGGCCAGGGCACTGCCGATGTAACCGGCAACCTGACCCTCAACGGTGTGACCAAGCCGGTCGTCATCAAGGCCAAGTTCGTCGGCCAGGGCGACGACCCGTGGGGCGGCTACCGCGCCGGCTTCGAAGGCTCGACCACCATCAAGTTGAAGGACTTCGCCATCCAGAAGGACCTCGGCCCGGCCTCCCAGGAAGCCGAGCTGATCATCTCCTTCGAGGGCGTGCGTTCCTAAGCGCGCTTTCCCGCAGTACCAGAACGCCGGCCTTGAGCCGGCGTTCTGCTTTGTGGGCAGAAAACTGACCTTGCGGGAGATTCCATGTCAACGCCTTGGCCACGTAGGGTGGATGACGCCTTTCCATCCACCAGCGGCGTTATGCCGAACGGCTGAAGCTCATCCTTCGGCGTCGGGGGCCTGTGAGCGAATTCATTCGCGACTGAAATCGCTCACACGGGGGAATGCGCTCCTCACGGAAACGAAAACGCCGGCACTGGGCCGGCGTTCTCATGAGCAGCTGAAACTCAGCGATTGCGGGTCAGCAATGCCGGTTTCTCGCCGCGCGGGCGGTTGCTCTGTTGCAGTTCGTCCAGTTGCTCCGGCGTTGGGAAACGGTCGGTGCGGGACTCTTTCATGATGATCTTCGGTGCCGGCTTGTTGGCCCGTGGGTCCTGCACGGCCGGCTCGTCGCGACCACGAGACACCAGTTGATCTTCGCCACGGCGCGGGCCGTTGCCACGGCCTTTGGCGGGCTTGCCCTGGCGCTGCTGGCCTTGTTTCTGGCCCTGCTTCTGGCCACCACCACCCTGACGCGGAGCCGGGTTGCTGCCCTGGCTACGGCTCTGACCGCCGCCGCCACCACCACTGCGGCCCTGACCCTGACCCTGACCTTGGCCCTGCGGACGCGGTGCCTGGCCTTGGCCTTGACCGCCACGGCGCTGATTGCGGCCCTGGTTCTGGCCCTTGGGTGGGTAGGGGCTGACGTAGTCGACGCGGTTACCGAAGTTGTCCACCTCGTCATCGAGGAACTCTTCCGGATCGCGGTCCGCGTTGGACTGCTGCGGACGTGCCTGCTTGGGCTGTTGAGGCTGGGGCTGGGGCTGTCGTTGGCCGGCAGCCTGTTGGCCTTGCTGGCCTTGCTCCTGGCCTTGGCCCTTACCCTTGCCACGGCGGCGATTGCGGCTCTTGCGCTCCTTGCCTTCGGCACTTTCGCCGGTGGCGTCCTTGGACTCACCGGCAGCCTGGTGTGCCGGTGCCTTGCCTTCGCGCTTGGGCTTGTCGGCGCGCGGCTGGCGTTCGGGGCGCGATGGGCGAGCCTCGGGGCGTTCGGCTTCGACTGTCGCCGAGTCGAAGCCCTGGGTGTCGCCGTCCGGGATCTTCTGCTTGGTCAGGCGCTCGATGGCCTTCAGCAGTTTCTCTTCATCCGGTGCTACCAGGGAGATGGCTTCACCGCTACGGCCGGCACGGCCGGTACGACCGATACGGTGCACGTAGTCTTCTTCGACGTTGGGCAGCTCGAAGTTGACCACATGGGGCAACTGGTCGATGTCCAGGCCGCGGGCGGCGATATCAGTGGCGACCAGGATGCGCACGTCGTTGGCTTTGAAGTCCGCCAGGGCCTTGGTGCGCGCGTTCTGGCTCTTGTTGCCGTGAATCGCGGCAGCGGCCAGGCCGTGCTTGGTGAGGTATTCGGCGAGCCGGTTGGCGCCGTGCTTGGTACGGGTGAAGACCAGTACCTGCTCCCAGGCGCCGACCGTGATCAGGTGCGCCAGCAAGGCGCGCTTGTGGCTGGCGGGGAGATGGAACACGCGCTGCTCGATGCGCTCCACCGTGGTGTTCGGCGGGGTTACCTCGATGCGTTCGGGGTCATGCAGCAGCTTGTTGGCCAGGTCGACGATGTCTTTCGAGAAGGTCGCCGAGAACAGCAGGTTCTGGCGTTTGGGCGGCAGCTTGGCGAGGACCTTCTTCACATCGTGGATGAAGCCCATGTCGAGCATCCGGTCGGCTTCGTCGAGCACGAGGATTTCCACATGGGAGAGGTCGACTTTGCCCTGTCCGGCCAGGTCGAGCAGACGGCCGGGGCAGGCCACCAGCAGGTCCACGCCCTTGGACAGGGCCTGCACCTGGGGATTCATGCCGACACCGCCGAAGATGCAGGCACTGGTCAGGCTCAGGTCACGGGCGTAGAGCTTGAAGCTGTCGTGTACCTGGGCCGCCAGTTCGCGGGTGGGGGCCAGTACCAGTACGCGCGCCTGGCGCGCGCCGTGGCGCTGGGATTTGTCATGGTGACCGTTGGGGAACAGCAGTTCCAGAACGGGCAACGCGAAACCGGCAGTCTTGCCGGTACCTGTCTGGGCAGCAACCATCAGGTCGCGGCCTTGCAACACGGCGGGAATGGCCCGCTGTTGCACGGGGGTGGGCTGGGCGTAGCCGGCAGCTTCGACGGCGCCGACCAATGCCTCGGAGAGACCGAGGGAAGCAAAGGACATGGGAAATCCTGTGTAGTTCTAAGGGGCTGGCCCAATAGGGTGATCGTGTCTGGCTAGAATCGCGGCGATGGCGCGCGGTCCCGACCGGTCCTGCTGGCCGAAGGGATGGCTCAGCGTCCGGGCGTATGCCTGACGGAGCGCCGAGTATAACAGCTCCTCGACAATGTACAGCCCTTGTGGTGCTCAACGGTTACTGGAGATGTCTCCACCGGGCTCCTGGTAGCGGGCTATCAGCTGTGCATATTCGGGTTCCTGCTTGAAGCGCCGCAGCGCTTCGCCGAAGCGCTCGGCCAGGCCTTCCAGGCGCGGCAGACGGCGAAATGCGAGGTACAGGTGGTCGCGGCTGATCACTTTGGCGTGCTGACCGACCTCGTCTTCGAGCCCCATCTGGCGGAGCAGGAATTGTCCTGCCCGGCGGTCGTTCACCACCAGGTCGACCCGGTCGCGCACCAGCTTGCCGAGGTTGGCCTCGTGGGTGGGGGCTGGCTCGCGGATGAACAACGGCGAGGTGCGGAAGGCCTGGTCGGCGTACCAGTAGCCGGGGGAGACACCTACTTTCAGACCCTGAAGATCGGCCAGGCGCTGGAAGGGATAGGGCCGTTGCCGGGCGTAAAACAGCACGAACTCCACCTGCGACAACGGCTCGCGGGGAAAGGCCATCTGCTTCTCGCGTTCCCGGTTCTGGAAAATATCCAGCACCGCATCGGCCGACCCGCTCTCCAGCTCCACCAGGCAGCGCTTCCAGGGCATCAGACTCCATTGCACCTCGATTCCCAGACGCTGGAACACGATGGCGCTGGCCTCGTAGTCCAGGCCGCGGGGCTGGCCGTTCTCCTCGTAGATATAGGGTGCCCAGGGCTCGCTGACGATGCGCAGGGGCTCGGCCTGGACGGCTGAGCCGAGGCTGGCGAGCAGGGTGAGGAGGAGCATGCTGAGTAATGGCATGTGGCCAGATTACGTGGCCGCAAGCGCCGTGGGTAGTACGGCAAGGGTCAAAGAACCGAAGCTGTGACCGCCTTCGCGACCCCATCGCGCAGGCGGATACAGCCGCCATCAATCCAGTGGACTGGCCAACCCGGCCAGGGTCTGGTCCATCACCTCGCGTGCCTGACCCAGTACCGCTCGTTTCCAGCCATCCTGTTGAGGGTAGAAAGCGCCACGCAACCGCTGCTTGATGCGTTCGCGTGTCGTGTGGGCGGCGTCCGGGTGGTTCTGCAACCACTGCTCGGCGCGCAGCGCGTACAGGACTTTGCGTCCCGGTAGCGTGCCGTACTCCAGGGTCAGGCCGTTGTATTCGGCCTGTTCGCACTCGCTCATCACCATCTGGTCGAGGGTGCCATTGAGCTTCGCCGATACCGAGGTGCCTTCGGCGCTGTTGGTCACCTGGGGGCCCCACCAGCGGCGGGCGCGGGCGATGGCCGCGGCCTGTTGATGTCCTTTGTAGATGCGTTCGCCCACCCCGTGAGGGCCGAGCCCGGTGTGCACGTCGATCCAGGCGATGCGCCGACATTGCCGTCCGTATTCGCGCAGGACGCGGCGCAGCGTGAGGTTGCTCCAGGTCGGCCGGGTTCCGGCGAAGAACAGCCCATGCGGGTCACTGTGCTGGCCGCGAGAAATGGCGCTTTGCAGGCTTTTCTTGCCATGGCGCAGGGCATAGCCGAGCAGGCGCAGGTCGTTCAGCAGGTTCGGTCGCAGCAGCCAGGGTGCTACGGCGCGGTAGTCGGGGTTATCGGCCAACGGCTGGGTGAAGTCGAGGAAGTTGCGGTTCAGGTCGACGTTGTCCTCGTTCACCCGGCGCAGCCAGGAAAAGCCGTAGGGGTTGAGGGCGTGAAGGTAGAGCACGGCGAGATCGTCTCGCCGGCAACGCGCGGCCCAGGCCTCGTCGCGCAGGCGGTCGACCTGGATCGCCGAGCCGCAGAATCCCTCGACGCCGTGACAGCCGCTGCTGAGCACCAGCAGGTTGGCGGCATCTCGCGGGCCACTGTAGGCCAGGTCCAGGGCCAGATGCTCGTTGTCGAAACCGCGCATGGGGTGGAGGTGGGACTCTACGGCGAGGCCGCGCTGGTCACAGCTTTCGAGGAATTTGCGGCGGGCTTCGGCGTAGTCGCGGGAGAAACAGGTCAGGTCCATTTCAGGTTCCGTGTCATGCGCCCGTGGTCGTTCACGGGCGCGGCCGTGCCCGGGCACTGGTTTGTGGCCGGTGCCTGGCGACGGCAATGAGGGCAGGGGAGCGGTTGGCGACCGGATGGGCCACCGCGCTGGGCGCCGGTCGGCGCGGGTCAATCAGGCTGCCGGGATCACCACCCGGCCGACGCTGGTGACGCGCTGGCCGAGTTCCACCGTGTCGATCTCGATCTGCGTGCCGAACTCGGCGGACAGTGTCTGCAGGCGCTCGAGGATGCGCCGCGCCTGCTGCTGGTTGTCCGCGCTGTCGAAGGCCAGGCGCGGGATGCCGCGTTCGGCGTCACGTCCGTCGAAACCCAGTTCGATGGGGTGCAGCAGCAGTTCCTTGAGGCGGCCATCCGTATTGAAACGGCATTCGGCGACCACGCTTTCGAACCAGATCGGCTCGCTGAAGATGCCCACCACACGCTTCCACTCGAGGAACTCGGCCGGGGTGGAGATCCGTGGGTTGGTGATGCCCTTGGGGCCGACGATGGCTTCGGCGGCCATCCATTCCATCTCCTCCCACTCGTCGCGGGCCACGACCTGCTGGCTGTTGTCCATGAAGCAGAAGTTGCCCAGGGAGTAGAGCAGCGGTTTGCCGTTGTAGACCTCGATGCCGCGAATCTGATGCGGGCCGTGGCCACAGAGCATGTCGGCACCGTTGTCCACCAGGCTGCGCGCCAGGGTCGGCAGGTAGTTGGGCACTTCGGTGGTGAAGTTGTCCGGCTCGTGGGTGTGCTGGGCGACGATGGTGAAGTCGGAGGTCTGCTTGGCCTGGCGCAGGTTCAACAGGATTTCGGCCTGGTCGCGCTTGTCGCACTCATGGTGGATGCGCAGCGAGCCGGCGGCGGCGTTCGGATCGACGCGATAGTGCAGGGCCATCCCCAGGTGCACGCTGTGCTGGCCGTAGAGGGCTTTCAGCAGGTAATGGTCCTGGAAGGCTTCCTGGTCGTTCAGGCGCTTGAGCACGGCGAAGTCTTCAGCCGACACCAGGCGATGGGGCGTGGTGCGCAGCGGGTTCAGGCCGGGGCGCGGCGGCACGACGCCCAGCCCGTCGTTGGCCGGCGAGTTGGCTTCGAAAGTGGTGGCGTAGGAGATCAGCGACACCCGCGCCCGGTCGGTGTTGACGAAAGCCGGCGCCCGGGCGGCCGCTAGGCTGGCGCCGGTGCCGGCGTGGGTGATGCCGGCGGCATCCAGCAGTTCGTTGGTCATGCGCATGCCGGCCGTCCCCCAGTCCAGGGCGTGGTTGTTGGCGCGGGCCATGAGGTTGAAGCCCAGCGAGGCGAGGTCCGCCGGCGCGTCCGGGTCGCTGATCAGCCAGGCGAAGCCGGACTCGGCTTCCGGGTGGCCGTCGTAGGTCTTCAGGTCGATGGCCGAGCCTTCGTAGTTGCCGACCACCACATCGCCGCGACTGAGGATGTCCAGCAACTCGGGGGACTTGCGCTTGAGCTTATGGGCGATGGCGTGGGTGATGATGATGTCGCCCACGGCGATCACGCAGAAGCCGTCCTCGACCTCGGCTTCCCGCCAGGAGGGTTGCAGTTCCAAGGTGGCCGGCCGCTGCTGCGGAGCGCTGATACGTTGATGCATGAAGCGTGATTCCTGACTTAGGCCTGGCACGGGGCCGGCGTGTTGGCGGATTCAGTGGAGTGGGTGGCGATCTTTGCGCGGCTGCGTTCCGGGTCGATCAGGCGCACGCCGAGCAGGCCGCCGGCGATCAGGGCCAGGCCGAACAGCCCGACAGCCAGTTCGAAGCCCCTGGCGATGTCGCCGCCCTCCCAGCCGACAGCCTGGCCGACCACATGGGGCGCGAGCATGCCGGCGCTGGTCATCAGGCCAATGTGAATGGCCAGCATGCTGCCGCGCTGACGGGGCGGGGCGATGAAGGCGACGATGCTGTTGGCGAAGGCCGGCAGCAGGTTCACCAGGATGCCTCCGACCAGGTACAGCGCCAGGGTCGCGGTCAGGCCCTGCTCAACGAAGCCCATCAGGCTCATGGCGAGGCCGGCGACCAGGCAGGCCAGCATGGGTGGGGCGACCATTGCCAGGCGTACGCTGGCGCCGCGCTTGAGGGCGCGCTGCGAGAGGCTGGAAACCGCCAGGTTGAGGGCAATCACGCCGACGGTGGCGGCCATCACCACGTAGCCGGACTGCATTGGCGTCATCGCGAGGCCCTTCTGCAGGTACACCGGCACCCAGCTGTAGATCAGCGCAGTGGGCAGGTAGCTGCAGAAGCCGGCCAGGGTAATGAAAACGAAGGTGCGGTTGAGCAACAGGTGGCGATAGGGGGCGGTGCCGCCGGAGGCTTCGCCCTCGGCATCGTCATGCTGGCCTTCGCGTCCGTACACCAGCCACAGCACCAGCCACACCAGGCCGATGGCGGCCAGGATCAGGTAGCCCACGCGCCAGCCCAAGTGCTGGATCAGCAGCGGCAGCGACAATGCGCCGGCAATCGCGCCGAGCATGATCGCCACCTGGATCAGCGCCGAAGGCAGTACCCGCTCGCGCGGTGCGTACCACTTGAAACAGGCGTGCTGGGTCACCGCGGTGCCCGGCCCGCAACCGGCGCCAAGCAGCATGCGGCTGGCCACCAGGGCGAAGAAGCTGCTGCTGAGGGCGGTCAGCAGCTGGGCCACCATCCACACCACGGACATGCCGGCCAGGATGCCGCGACTCGGCAGGCGGTTGGCGAGAAAGCCCACCAGCACGCCGGAGATGGAGTAGAGGAAGAAGAACGCGCTGCCGATGAAGCCGAACTGCTCGGGACTGAGTTTCAGCTCGTCGATGATCTGCGGGCCGGCGAAGGCGAAGATGCTCTTGTCCAGCACGCTGATGACCATCACGGCCATCAGCAGGGCCACCACCAGGGGGCGGCGGCTGTCGGAAGGGACGCTCATGCTCGGGTCTCACTCAGGTAGGTTTCCACCAGACGCGCCCAGAGGCTGGCGCCGAAGGGGATGGCGGAGTCGTTGAAGTCATAGCCGGGGTTGTGGACCATGCAGCCGCTCGGGCCGCTGTTGCCATTGCCGAGCACCATGTAGCAACCCGGGCGCGCCTCTAGCATGGAGGCGAAGTCCTCGCTTCCCAGGTAGCCGCTGGGCACGCTGGTGAGCACCGCCTTTTCGCCCACAAGGCCGCGTGCTACCTGCTGCAGCAGCGTGGTCTCGGCCGGCGTATTGACCAGCACGCCGATGCGCTCGTCGTAGTCCAGGTCCAACTCGATGCCATGGGCAAGGGCGACGCCCTGGCTGATTTCGGTGATGCGTCGGCGCAGCAGGGTGCGGATGTCCGGGCTGGTGGAGCGCACGCTGAGTTTCAGGGTGGCCACATCCGGGATCACGTTATGGGCTTCACCGCCCTGGATGGCGCCGATTGTGATGACGCCCACCTCGCCGGCCGGCACGTTACGCGCGACGATGGTCTGCAGCGCCAGGACCAGTTCGGCGGCGGCGACGATCGGATCGCGGGCCTTGTGCGGCATGGCACCGTGGCCGCCGACACCGATCAGGCGAATGGTCGCCACGTCGGACGAGGCGCTCATGGCCCCCGGCTGGCTGACGAACATGCCCACCGGGAGCCCCGGCATGTTGTGCAGGGCGTAGACCGCATCGCAGGGAAAGCGCTCGAACAGGCCGTCTTCGATCATCCGCCGGGCGCCGCCCAGGGTTTCCTCGGCGGGCTGGAAGATCAGGTTGAGGGTGCCGTCGAACTGGCGCGTCTCGGCCAGGTAGCGGGCAGCGCAGAGCAGGATGGCGGTATGGCCGTCATGGCCGCAGGCGTGCATCTTGCCGGCTTCGCGGCTGGCGTGGGGCACGCCGCTTTCTTCCTGGATCGGCAGGGCGTCCATGTCCGCGCGGATGCCGATGCTGCGGTTGCCACTGCCGTGCTTGAGGGCACCGACGACGCCCGTGCCGCCGATACCCTCGAAGACCTCATAACCCCATTGGCGCAGGTAGCCGGCCACCAGCTCGCTGGTGACGTGCTCCTCGAAACCGAGCTCGGGGTGCTGGTGGATCCGTCGCCGAATCTGCGCGAATTCATCCTGCCAGGCCAGGATCTGTGGGATCAGCTGCATGGTTTGCCCTTGTTGTCGTGATCAGCATGGCGCGCAGCATGCCGCAGCCCGGGGTGGCCGTGATAATCACCTCTGGGCATGCGTATCGGCTTTGGTTATGCACGCGTTGCCAACGGGCAGCGCAGGTCACGACGGGGCCGGCGGGATTCAGGGGGCGGGGTTGAGCAGCAGGCTGGCCTTGGGCGCATGGGGGTTCTTGTAGGCGTAGACCAGCTCATCGGTGAGGGCCTTGGCTTCGCGGGTCATCAATTCCTGGTCACGGCACACCAGGGAGATGTTCATCGGCGGCACCTGCTCCACCAGGTCGAGCGTCTCCAGTTCCTGGCCGAGCTTGCGCACATGGTCGAGCACGCGCAGTGACCAGTAACTCACCGCGTCGGTGTTCAGCGCCAGTTCGGAGAACAGCACCACCGAGGCGCATTCGATGACCCGTTCCGGTGGCTCCACCTGATAGGTTTCGAACATCCAGCCGACCCGCGACTGCTCCAGCGAGTCCTGCAGCAGCCACTCCTGGTCGCGCAACTCGCCCAGGGAGCGGGCATGGCGCAATGGGTGGCCCTTGCGCACGGCGAGCACGGTGGGCTGGGTGAACAGCTCGGTCCAGTGGAATCCATCGCTGCTGCGGGAAGCCGGCAGTGAGGTGAGCACCAGGTCGAGTAAACCTTCGCGCAGGCCTTCCATCAGCTTCGACGGGCGCAGTTCGTGAATCTTCACCTGCACCTTGGGGAAACGCTTGCGGTAACGGTTGAGGCTGGCGATGAATTGCGCCCCCGGGGTCACCGGCGAGACGCCAATGGAGACTTTGCCGTCCATCACACCCTTGAGGGTTTCGATCTCATCGCGGGCGCGACGCACTTCTTCGAGAATCAGCCGTGCGCGGCGCACCAGGCGTTCGCCGTACTCGGTCAGGGTGATGCCGCGGTTGGAGCGCACCAGCAGCGGTACGCCAAGCTCGGCCTCCAGCTCCTTGATGCCCTTGGACAGGGCGGGCTGGGAAATATGGAGCAGCCGCGAGGCTTCCTGGATGCTGCCACTCTCGCAGATCGCGACGATGGCGCGGAGCTGGTGCAACTTCATGAACGGGCCCGGGTGGTTGGAGAGTGGGCCGACTTTAAGGCAAGAAGTGGGCCTGGTGCTGTAAAGAGAAGTTTCAGCGGTGCGACGGTGCCGGGAATTTCCGGACTCCATCCGGGTGATGAAATGCTTCTCCTGTGGGGGGCGATATCAATCGCCAAGGGCGGCGTAGCTGCCCCTGCGGGTTCCAGGGGCAGACCTTCGGCCTGCTTGGCGATTGAAATCGCCCCTACAAGGTGGCCGTGGGCCGATCCAGCTTCGAAAAAGGCGGCCCGAAGGCCGCCAAGGTGGAGCGCGATGCGATCAGCGGATACCGGTGGCGCGCAGGGCGTTGGGGGTGAACTGCTTGCGGCTGTAGTTGATGTCGAACTGGTAGGCGTTCTTTTCCTCGTTGTAGAGGGCGTTCACCGCGTAGCGACCGGATTGCACGTCGTAGTGGGTTTCGGCGTTGAACAGCGGCATCTGCTGGTCGTAGAAGAAGCTGGTGTGGCCTTCGGAAACCCGCCACAGGTTGCCGCGACCGTCGTAGGCGTCGGCTTCGGCGGCTTGCCAGCTGTCCTCGTCGATGTACAGGTCGCGCCGCGAGTAGATGTGGCGTTGGCCTGGCTTCAGGGTCGCGGTCACGTGCCAGACGCGGTGCAGCTCATAGCGGGTGTGCTCGGGGTTGAGGTGGCCGGGCTTGATGACGTCGCTGTATTTCAGCTTGGACGAGCCCAGCTTGTAGGCGTTGTAGGGGATGTACAGCTCCTGCTTGCCTACCAGTTTCCAGTCGAAGCGGTCCGGCGCACCGTTGAACATGTCGAAGTCGTCCAGGGTCCGCATGCCTTCGGCGCCGGGGCTGTCGTAGGCGATCTGTGGGGCACGGCGCACGCGGCGCTGACCGGCGCTGTACTGCCAGGCCATGCGTGGTTCCCGGACCTGGTTGATGGTCTCGTGGATCAACAGCACGCCGCCCGCCAGGCGAGCCGGGGAGAGGAATTCCTCGCGGTAGAAGTAAAGGATGTTCTCCATCTCCTGCGGCGAGTAGTCCGACAGGCCCACCGGATAAGCCAGCTGCTGCTTCACCAGGCTTGGGGTGAAGGCGCCGTTGGCCTGGGGCGAGGCCTGCACCACCTGGCGCTGCAGGGAAAGACCGCGGTAGCGGCCGATGTGGTTCCAGATCACCTCCAGGCCGTCCTTCGGGATGGCGAAAGGCAGGCCGCCGCTCTTGTAGTGCTGCAGGCCGTTGCCGCTTTCCGCCAGTTGGGTGTTGCCGGCGTTTTCGCGGGTGGTGTCCAGGTAGCCCTGGGGCAGGTTGATGGAGCGGCGAGTCGGGTAGACCGGAATGCGGTAGCTGTCCGGGTAGCGCTTGAACAGCGCCAACTGGCCGGGGGTCAGTTTGTCCTTGTACTGCTCGACATTCTGCGCGGTGATGGTGAACAGCGGTTGGTCGGCGGCATAGGGGTCGGAAAGGAAGCCGTCGGCGTCACGCTGGCCGGCGTCCTTGGCCAGGCCGCCGGTCCAGGCCGGGATGCTGCCCTCGGCATTACCGGCTTTCTCGGCCCCCATCGGGGTGAGGTCGGCGCCAAGGCGCGCAACCTGGTCGGCCGGCACCGCGGCCAGCGCCTGAGTGGCGAGCAGGCTGAGGCCGATGCAGCCGGCGCGCAGGAGTCGTGAATCGATCATGTTCAGTTTCATGTGCAGGGACCTCAGAAGCTCGCGCCGACGCTGAAGGCGAGGAAGTCGCGGTCGGTATTGGTGTTGAAGTCGCCGCCGAAGTAATCGGTGTAACTCAGGCTGGCGGTGTAGGTGGACAGGTAGTCGGCATCCAGGCCGACGCTCACCGACTTGTTGCCTTCGGTGAAGGTCGGGCCGAAGCCGTCGACGTCATGGGCAAAGGCCAGGTTGGGCTTGAGGTTGACCCCGGCGATGGCGTCGTTGAACTCCAGCTGCGCGCGCAGGCGGTAGCCCCAGGAGTTGTCGGTGTAGAAGCCCTTGTCGGTGCACTGGTCCGGGTTGGTGGTGTTGAGCAGGGCGGTGCATACCCTGTTGCCGGTGCTGCCCAACGCGGATGCCGAACTCGGCAGGGCGCCGTTGCCGAACACGCTGCTGCGGCCGAAGCGCAGGTCCGAGCCATCGCTGGAACCGAGGTCGCCGATATGGCTGAAGCCCACTTCGGCCACCAGGTTCAGGCGGTCGGCGGCCAGTATCTGGTCGAAGGTGTGCACCGCGGTGACCTGGGCCTGGCTGAAGGGCATGCGCTTGTAGCCCTGTACCAGGCTGCCGGCGCTGGTGTCGGCCCAGTCGGTGTCGAAGATCGCCAGGCCATCGAGGTTCAGCAGACCCACCAGGCCGCCGACGCTGGCGGCGGTGGACACGTCCGTGCCGTTGAGCGACAGCGGCATGTTGGGTCGGTGACTGATCTCGCCCGAGAGCGCGGTGCCATCCGGCAGGGTTGTGGCGAAGCTGATGCCGTAAAGGCGGATGTCCTCGGGGTAGGCCAGCTGGTAGCGCGCGGTGGCCGGGCCGGGGGCGCCGCTGATCGCCGCCAGACTGGGCGCGCCAACCGTCCAGACGCTTTCCGGCGTACGGCTGTGGTAGTTCATGGCGTAGAAACCGAACTCGGTATCGTTCAGCGCCGGTACCAGCCAGCGCATGGCCACGCCGAACTGGCCGCCGTCGCGGGCTTCGTCATCCGGAAGGCGCGGCACCCAGCCGTAGCGGGCCGGGTCGCGGTCGAAGTCGGTGCCGAAGGTGGTCATGCCGAGATCGCAGCCCTTCGGCGCGGTATCGCTGCCGAAGAAGGTGCCGCAGTTGTCCAGTACGGTCTTGTCCCACTCCAGCTGGTAGAAGGCTTCCACCGAGAGGTTCTCGGTCAGGCCCTGGGTGGCGTAGAGCATGTTCACCGGGATCAGGCCTTCCTTGATCTCCGAGCCGGGGCGGCGGAACGCGGCGACGTCGGTCGGGTTGATGGCGTTGATGCCATTGGCGATGAAGGTGCTTTCGCCCCAGCTCACCACCTGTTTGCCGGCGCGCGCGCTGCCGGGCAGGTCGCCGAGCAGGTAGTTGTGGTAGACGAAGGCGTCCAGCAGTTGGGCGCCGGACGACTTGGCGGCGTTATCGCGGCCGCTGTCGTCGATGTCATAGAGCGGGCGGTGTTCGTCCTTGAGCTCGAAGTCGTACCAGTACTTGCCACGCAGGAAGACGCCGGTGTCGCCGTACTTGAGTTCGAGGTCGTGGATGCCCTTGAAGATCTTCGAGAAGGTCTCGCCCTTCTTGAAGTTCAGCCGGCCGTCGTCGCTGGTGCGGGTCGAGGCGGTGCCGCCATTGGCCTTGCCGATGAAGGTCTTGTCGGCATCGTCCATGGCCCAACTGGCGCCGATGGACAGCGACGAATCGAAACGGCCCTCGATCTCCCCGATGTTGAAACTGGCGGCCTGTGCCGGTAGCGCGCTGGACAGCGCTACAGCCAGGGCCAGGGCGCTGGGATACATGGCCCCCACGCCTGTTGTTGTTCTTTTCATGATGCTCTCCGCCTGGTCAAAGAAGGCCCGCGGAAAGACCCGCCGGGCTCACGCTTCTTTGCAGCCTGATGACAGGTGCGGGGGCATCCTAGGTAAGGGGACGGCCTCCTGACTTCTGAATAATCCTTATGCCCATAGCCAAAGGTGAGGATGGCGACGGTGCAGTTGGCGGCGAGGCGCAGGCGGGAGCCGGGAAAATGCTGCTCCGTTAGGCGCTGGTCGCGCATAACCCGGAGTTATCCCGATAAACAGGATTAAAGACGGATGCGGCGTTCCGGGCAGAGTCAGCGCTTGTTGTGGGAGCGAGCTTGCTCGAGAAGGCCGTGCCCGGGGCTGTTCGCGAGCAAGCTCGCTCCTGCGCGGCCATGCAGATGCGGAAAAGAAAAAGGCCGGGACAACGCCCGGCCTTCTTGTCTTCTACAAGGTACTCAACGCGGCAGATTGAGGTTCTTCCAGATTGCCAGGCTCGGTTCGGCCTGGTTCAGGGTGTAGAAGTGCAGACCGGGAGCACCGCCCTGGAGGAGCTGTTCGCTCATCTCGGTGATCACCTGCTCGCCGAAGGCCTGGATGCTCTGCGTGTCATCGGCGTAGGCCTCCAGTTGCTTGCGTATCCAGCGCGGGATTTCCGCGCCGCAGGCGTCGGAGAAACGGGCCAGCTTGCTGTAGTTGGTGATCGGCATGATGCCCGGGACTACCGGGATGTCCACGCCCAGCTTGCGTACGCGCTCGACGAAGTAGAAGTAGCTGTCGGCATTGAAGAAGTACTGGGTGATCGCGCTGCTGGCGCCGGCCTTGACCTTGCGCACGAAGTTGGCGAGGTCGGACTCGTAGCTGCGCGCCTGCGGGTGAACTTCCGGGTACGCGGCGACTTCGATGTGGAAGTGGTCACCGGTTTCGGCGCGGATGAATTCAACCAGTTCGTTGGCGAAGCGCAGCTCGCCGCTGGCCATGCCCATGCCCGACGGCAAGTCGCCACGCAGGGCGACGATGCGCTGGATGCCGGCATCCTTGTAGTGGGCCAGCAGGGCGCGCAGTTCGGCCTTGCTGTCACCGACGCAGGACAGGTGCGGTGCGGTCGGCACCTTCACCTCGCCGTCCAGCTGCAGCACGGTCTGCAGGGTGCGGTCGCGGGTGGAGCCGCCGGCACCATAGGTGCAGGAGAAGAAATCCGGCTGGTAGCTGGCCAGGGTGCGGGCGGTGGCCATGAGTTTTTCGTGCCCGGCTTCGGTCTTGGCAGGGAAGAACTCGAAGCTGTAACGGCGTTCTTGGGACATTGAAGATTTCCTTCAGTGGCAGACCTCAAGCTGCGGGAAGAACCTTCCCCGCAGCTTGCTGCCCATGGCTCTTAGTAGCGGTAGGTGTCCGGCTTGAAGGGGCCTTCCACGGTCACGCCGATGTAGTCGGCCTGCTGCTTGGTCAGCTGAGTGACCACGCCACCGAAGCCCTTGACCATCTCCAGAGCCACTTCTTCGTCCAGCTTCTTCGGCAGTACTTCGACGGTCAGGCGCGCGGCCTTGTCGGCGGCCGACAGGTCGGCGAACTTCTGCTCGAAGAGGTGGATCTGCGCCAGCACCTGGTTGGCGAAGGAACCGTCCATGATCCGGCTCGGGTGACCGGTGGCGTTGCCCAGGTTCACCAGGCGGCCTTCGGCCAGCAGGATCAGGTAGTCGTCGTTGAGCGGGTCGAAGCCGTCGTTGCCGGTGCGGTGGATCTTGTGCACCTGCGGCTTCACTTCTTCCCAGGCCCAGGTCTTGCGCATGAAGGCGGTGTCGATCTCGTTGTCGAAGTGGCCGATGTTGCAGACCACGGCGCGCTTCTTCAGGGCCTTGAGCATGTTGGCGTCGCAGACGTTGACGTTACCGGTGGTGGTGACGATCAAGTCGATCTTGCCCAGCAGCGCGGCATCGACGCTGGCTTCGGTGCCGTCGTTCAGGCCGTTCTTGTACGGGGAAACGACTTCGAAGCCGTCCATGCAGGCCTGCATGGCGCAGATCGGGTCGACTTCGGAGACCTTCACGATCATGCCTTCCTGACGCAGAGACTGGGCCGAGCCCTTGCCCACGTCGCCGTAGCCGATCACCAGGGCCTGCTTGCCGGACAGCAGGTGGTCGGTGCCGCGCTTGATGGCGTCGTTCAGGCTGTGGCGGCAGCCGTACTTGTTGTCGTTCTTGCTCTTGGTCACCGAGTCATTGACGTTGATCGCCGGGACTTTCAGGGTGCCGGCCTTGAGCATATCGAGCAGACGGTGCACGCCGGTGGTGGTTTCTTCGGTGATGCCGTGGATCTTCTCCAGCATCGCCGGGTATTTCTTGTGCAGGATCTCGGTCAGGTCACCGCCGTCGTCCAGCACCATGTTGGCGTCCCACGGCTGGCCGTCCTTGAGGATGGTCTGCTCGATGCACCACTCGTACTCTTGCTCGGTCTCGCCCTTCCAGGCGAATACCGGGATACCGGCGGCGGCGATGGCGGCAGCGGCCTGGTCCTGGGTGGAGAAGATGTTGCACGAGGACCAGCGCACTTCGGCGCCCAGGGCGGTCAGGGTTTCGATCAGCACGCCGGTCTGAATGGTCATGTGGATGCAGCCGAGGATCTTCGCGCCTTTGAGCGGCTGCTGGCCAGCGTACTTGCGGCGCAGGGCCATCAGGGCCGGCATCTCGGATTCGGCGATGATCAGCTCGCGGCGGCCCCAGGCGGCCAGGGAAATGTCGGCGACCTTGTAGTCGGTGAAATCGGCAGGCGTCATGACAGCGCTCATGCGTGAGTCTCCATTCGTAGTGTGCGAATGGGCGCCGTTGATGCGTTTGTCGATCAGCTGGCTGCTGACCGGGTCTACGCCCCTTCCGAGCCTGACAGGCGGAGCCTGATTCGAAACAGGCACCACGTGCTGCAGCGCCCCTCGGAAGGGAGGCGGGAACGACCGGGCTGTGCCGGTCGTTTGAAAAACCTGCGGATTATAGCGGTGCTGGCGGGCAAGCCCAAGGTTTTCCGTCGCCCGGACGGGTGCCTATCGCAGCCATTGAAACCCTTGTTGCGACAAGCCTTAGTCGCGCGTCCATGATTCATCCCATCTCACACAAGGAGGACGCTGCATGAATTTCCATACGCGCAAATGGATCAAGCCCGAAGACCTCAACCCCAACGGCACCCTGTTCGGCGGTAGCCTGCTGAAGTGGATAGACGAAGAGGCGGCCATCTACGCCATCATCCAGCTCGGCAATCAGCGCGTGGTCACCAAGTTCATCTCCGAGATCAATTTCGTCAGTTCGGCGCGCCAGAGCGACATCATCGAACTGGGCATCACCGCCACCGAGTTCGGCCGCACCTCCATCACCCTGTGTTGCGAGGTGCGCAACAAGATCACCCGCAAGAGCATCCTGACGATCGACAAGATGGTGTTCGTGAACATCGGTGAAGACGGCCTTCCGGCGCCGCATGGCAAGACCGAGATCACCTTCATCAAGGACCAGTTCAAGGAATAATCATGCATTGGCCCGGGCGCGTTTCGCTCGGGCAGGCCTGCGATGGCTGGCGATGGCGCGACATCTCTCCACCGCCACGGCCAAGTTCACCGGGGGCGATTTCGGCCTGCGCCAGAACCACGACCCCGGTCGGCGCACGTGGGGATTCAGCGCAGCAGCGCCTGCTCGGCTGCCTGCAGCTCGGCGCGGGTCGCTACGGGTAGGATAAAACGTCTGTTCATCGGTTTTTCCTCCAGTCGCGGGGGCTACATTCTGGCGGGAAACGCCGGCTGGTACGGGCTGGATGGCCTCTTCATCGATCTGCGACAAACTGTCGCCAGGCTTGGTATTTGCCGGACAGGTGGGGATACTGTCGCCCGCCTTCAGCCCTACCCGTGATCCTGCCGATGAATGCCAAGACGCTTCTGATCGTTGTCGCCGCCTGCCTGGGCCTTGCCGCCTGCGGTGGCGTGGACCCCAATTCGCCGCTGGGCAAGCGCCAGGCGATCTTCAAGGACATGCTGCGTACCAGCGAAGACCTTGGCGGCATGCTGCGTGGCCGCATCAGTTTCGACGAGCAGCGCTTCGCCACTGGCGCGACCAAGCTGGACCAGCTCTCCCGTCAGCCCTGGCAGCACTTTCCACAGGTACAGGAAGGCGACGCCGACAGCGCCGCCCGCGATGAGGTCTGGCAACGCGAGGAGCGTTTCCAGACACTCGTGCGCGAGCTGGAAGCCAGCACCGGCCAGCTCGCCAGTGCCGCCCAGGCCCCCCCGCTGACCGCCCAGGGCATGGCGCCCCTGGTGCAGAAGGTGGAAGACAGCTGCGAGGCCTGCCACAAGGAATTCCGCGCTTACTGAGGCGCGGCGAATCCGTCTACCCCGGCGCTGCGGAGCCGCTCTGCCAGCGCCTGAACGTCCGGATGCTGAAAGAAGGCTTCCAGCCTGGCAGCCTTGATCGGCCCCAGGCCCTCGCGCGTTTGCCAGTCTCGTGCGGTCCTGCTGCTGAGCGTTGCCCAGTTGGCCTCCAGCCGTGCTGCGCCCGTGGGCGGCAGGCCCAATGCGGCCAGCCACCGTGCGAACGGTCTTGCGCGGGCATCGTCGAAGCGCTGTGCCAGTGCGCTGGCGCGTAATGCGCCGATGCCCGGCCTGGCTTCCAGTGCCGCCACGTCGAGGTCCAGCCAGTCCAGTAGTCCGGTCAGTTGCAGGCGTGCCCAGGTGCCGCGCCCCATTCCTTGCAAGGCCAGTCCCTTGCGGCCGCCCAGCCATTCCAGTCGCGAAAGGAACTGCTCGCGGCAGTCAGGTTCCGGGCGAAAGCAACTGAGGGCGTGATACTGGCCAGCCGCTGGCGCCTGCACTTTGGGACGCTCGGCGGCACGCAGCACCACGGAATCCAGCTGCGGAATCGTCAGGCCGGCCAGGGCGATGGCCACCTGGTCGCCGGGGCGGATGTCCAGTGCTCGCCAGCGTTTCAGGGAGCCCAGCCCGACGCGCTGGATGCGCCGGCCATCCAGTTCGACCGGCGCCAGCTTCAGCAGTGGCGTGACCCGACCGGTGCGACCGACCTTGAACTCCACCGCGCGGACTTCCGCCAGGGCCTTGGTGAACGGGTATTTCCAGGCCACCGCCCAGTTCGGCGGTTGCGGCTTCCACCGCCGCGCCGCCGGTCGTATGCCCTGGCGAATGACGATGCCGTCGCTGGCAAACGGCAGTGGCGAGCGATACCAGCGTTCGCGCCAGGTCGCGATGTCCTTGGCGCTGGCGACGGGGTGGGTAAGTTCTAGGGCATCTTCGAACCCCATTGCCCCCAGGCCTTGCAGGCGCTTTTCCATCTGCGCGGGGCCGTCTGGCCAGTCCCAGACGAAGAGGCCTATGCCGAGGGCGTCGCGTTCTTCCAGTTCGCGTCGATTGAGCAGCCCGGCCACTTTCCCGCGTGCGCCTTGACCTCCATGTTCCGCCTGCACGTGAGCGTCCAGTCGCCAGTAGAGTTCGCCCTGCAGTACGCCATCGCCGATGCCGGCCAGCTGCGCCGGAATGGCGGCGATGCGCCGTGCCTTGTCAGTCCAGTCCTGTCCGTGGTCACCGTCGCCCCGGCTGATGGCCTGCGCCAGCCGCCCCTGGCGGTACACCAGGGTGACGGCCACGCCATCCACCTTGGGCTGGACCCACAGGTCGCGGCGTTGTCCAAGCCAGCGGCGCAGTTCGTCGATGTCCCGCAGCTTGTCCAGGCCGGTCTGGGACACCGGGTGGCGGGCGCGGCCGGAAGCGCCGGCAAGGGGATCGCGGATTGGCGGTGCCTCGGCGGGAAAGCAGTCGCGCAGCAGGTCCAGGCGTGCGCGGCTCTGGTCGTAGAGCTCGTCGTCCACCGGCGAACGGCCCTCGCGGTGGTACTGGACGTCCAAGTCGGCGATGCGCGTGTCGAGGGCGGCGAGCTCGGTGCTGGCGCGTTCGCTTGGCCAGTCCGGGCAGGCGTCGGCCAGGGCGAGGCAAGGCAGGAGGAAGGGAAGAAACATCCAGGTTTTCATGGCGAGCCTCCGTGCTCGTGGGGGAGGCGGCCAGTCTAGGCAGGGTGCTTGTCGGCGGGAGCTGAATTGCGTGTCCGTCCGGGCGCGGTTCGTTGTGAGGGAAAGCGCACTGCTGTGAAGCGCCCAACAAAAAGCCCCGCACAAGGCGGGGCTCTTTGTCGATCGGTCAGGGCTTAGAGGCCAGCGGCAATGCGCAGGGCTTCGGCCTTGTCGGTCTTTTCCCAGGTGAACGCGGTGAAGGTGTCGTCACCGTAGGTCATCTCATAGGGATTGCGACCGAAGTGGCCGTAGGCCGCGGTCGGCTGATACATCGGGTGCAGCAGGTCGAGCATCTTGGTGATCGCGTACGGACGCAGGTCGAAGTGCTCGCGAACCAGCTGGACGATCTTGTCGTCGCTGATCTTGCCGGTGCCGAAGGTGTTGATCGAGATGGAGGTCGGCAGGGCCACGCCGATGGCGTAGGACACCTGGATCTCGCAACGCTCGGCCAGACCGGCGGCGACGATGTTCTTGGCCACGTAACGGCCGGCGTAGGCAGCGGAACGGTCAACCTTGGACGGGTCCTTGCCGGAGAACGCGCCGCCACCGTGACGGGCCATGCCGCCGTAGGAGTCGACGATGATCTTGCGACCGGTCAGGCCGCAGTCGCCCACCGGGCCGCCGATCACGAAGTTGCCGGTCGGGTTGATGTGGAACTGGGTGTCCTTGTGCAGCAGCTCGGCCGGCAGCACGTGCTTGACGATCAGCTCCATCACGCCTTCGCGCAGGTCGGAGTACTTCACGTCGGGGTTGTGCTGGGTGGACAGCACGATGGCGTCGATGCCGACGACCTTGCCGTTCTCGTAGCGGCAGGTGACCTGGCTCTTGGCGTCCGGGCGCAGCCACGGCAGCAGGCCGGACTTGCGGGCTTCGGCCTGGCGCTCCACCAGACGGTGGGAGAAGCAGATCGGGGCGGGCATCAGCACGTCGGTTTCATTGCTGGCGTAGCCGAACATCAGGCCCTGGTCACCGGCGCCCTGGTCTTCCGGCTTGGAGCGGTCGACACCCTGGTTGATGTCGGGGGACTGCTTGCCAATGATGTTCAGGATGCCGCAGGTGGCACCGTCGAAGCCGACGTCGGAGCTGTCGTAGCCGATGTCGATGATGACCTTGCGCACCAGCTCTTCCAGGTCGACCCAGGCAGAGGTGGTGACTTCACCGGCGATGATCGCAACGCCGGTCTTGACCAGGGTTTCGCAGGCAACGCGGGCGTGCTTGTCCTGGGCGATGATGGCGTCGAGGACGGCATCGGAAATCTGGTCGGCGATCTTGTCCGGATGGCCTTCGGACACGGATTCGGAGGTAAACAGGGAGTATTCGCTCATCTATCGGTTTTCCTATTCGTTACCGGTGGGTGAGTTCGCTTCGTGAGTCCGGTTTGGCGAAGTGCCGAACCTGAATCTGAAAGCCGTTTCGCAAGCCAATGTAGAGGCTCTCGCCGGGCGTGAGCCCCGCGGCATTGGCCCAACGGGCCAGGTCGTCCTGTTCGAAGCCCAACCATAGATCGCCGCAGGCCTCCCTGGCCCAACTCTGGTTGTGGCTGCACAACTCGGTTACCAGCAGGGCGCCACCTGGCTGCACCCGCTGGGCCAATTGTTTCATCGCATCGGCCGGTGCCGCGAAGTGGTGCAGGACCATGTTCAGCACCACGCAGTCGGCGGCCGCCTGCTCGTCATTCAGGGCATCGGCCAGTCGCAGTTCGACGTTGCCGAGGCCTTTTTCGCTGCAGCGCATCCGCGCCAGTTCCAGCATGGCCGGGCTGTTGTCCAGCGCCGTGACCTGGCGGAAGCGCCGTGCCAGGTCCGGCAGGAAACCGCCGTCACCAGGCCCGACCTCCAGCGCCGTGGCGCCGGTTTCGAAGCTCAGTGCGTCGAGCAATGCCAGCACGCTGTCACGGTATTGCGGCAATCCTGCGATCAGGTCTTGCTGCGCCTGGAATTTTTCCGCCGCGCGGGCGAAGAAGTCGCGGCTGACCGCTTCGCGCTGGGCGTGCACTTCGGCAATGCGCCCGGCGATCTCGGCCGGTAGCTCCAGTTCGTCGACTTCGGCCAACAGGGCTGCGTGCAACATGCCGCCGACCCGCTCGTTCTGCGCCAGGGCACGACGGTAGAAAATCGCATTGCCTTCGCGCCGGGTCGCCACCAACCCCGCCTGCGCCAGCACCTTGAGGTGATGGCTCATGCCTGATTGGCCGGTGGCGAAGATCTGTGCCAGTTCCAGCACGCCGAAGGAGTCGTTGGCCAGTACCCGCAGCACGTTCAGGCGCAGTGGGTCGCCGCCGGCCTTGCACAGGGCGGCCAGCTCGTCGCTGTCGTCATGGCGGATCTGGGGTACGCGCAGGCTCATAGGGGGCGCAGTCTAGCCCCCGTCCCCGGGTGTCGCAATGCCAATATCAAAAAGTTTTGATATTGGGTGATCGGCGGTTAGCCGGGTTTCCGCGTCAGTTCGAGGAACGCGGCCGGTGCCGGGCTCAGGCTCTGCCCTGGCCGCCATAGAGCGTGGAGTTCGCGTTCGATGCGCAGGTCGCTTACCTCCAGGCGCACCAGGCGGCCGCTGGCCAGTTCCGCGCGGACCATGTGCGGCGATAGCCAGGCGATGCCGCGGCCGTCCTGCACCAGGCGTTTCAACGCTTCGGTGCTGCCGATGGACATCCGCACGCGCAGTTCGATGCCCCGTTCGCGGTACGCCTGCTCGACGCTGGCGCGCGTGGCCGAGCCCTGTTCGCGCAGGTAGTGGTCCTGCCCAGCGAGATCCTGGGCACTGAGTTCGCCGCTTCCGGCCAGCACGTGCGTCGGACCGACCACTGCCAGCAGGCGGTCGCGGTCCAGCAGGTGGCTGGAAAAGGCCTGGCGGTCGAACTCGCCTTCGACGAAGCCCAGGCTGATGCGGCCATCCTCCAACTGTGCTGCCACTTCGCGGGTATTGCTGACGGCGAGGTCCACCGCCACGGACGGATGCACCTGGTGGAAGCGTTCGATCAGTTCCGGCAGCAGGTAGCTGCCCAGGGTGGCGCTGGCGCCAAGGCGAAGCTCACCGTCATCGAGGCTGGCGAAGCCGCGCAGGTCACGCTCGGCGGCCGCTTCCAAGGCGAAGATGCGCTGGGCGTATTGCAGCAGGCGCTGGCCGCCCTCGGTCAGGTTGACCCCACGTGGCCGGCGGTCGAACAGGGTGAGGCCGATGCTGGTTTCCAGATCGCGGATTTCCCGGGTTACCGCCGGCTGACTGATGAACAGGCGGCTGGCGCCGGCACTGATGCTGCCGCTCTCGGCGACGGCAAGGAAGACCTTGAGGTGGTGCAGATTCATAAATGAAAGGCATGCGTTAGATGTTGATTATGTATTTTTCATATAGCACGGCGCGGCCTAGTCTGGCTCGGTCTTTCCCGCTGCGGGATCACCCGACCGGAGTCCACGATGCCACGCCCCTTTACCCGCCTCGCCGAGCCCTTGGCGTTCGTTCGTCAGTTCACCCCCAGTTGGTTTGCCGTGACCATGGGCACTGGTGCGCTGGCGTTGGTCGTGGCGGCGTTGCCCTGGGGCGGGGAGCTGGAGGCGCGGCTGGCGGAGGCGCTGTGGTTGTTCAATGCCGCACTCTTCGTGGGCTTCGCCCTGTTGTTCGTTGCGCGGGTTCTGCTGTTTCGCGACACCGTGCGACCGATGCTGCTACACCCGGTGCAGTCGATGTTCCTCGGCGCCATTCCCATGGGGCTGGCAACCCTGATCAACGGCCTGGTGCTGTTCGGCGTGCCGCGCTGGGGCGATGGGGTGCTCGCCGTTGCCCACGGATTGTGGTGGCTGGATGTGATGCTGGCGCTGGGTGTCGCCCTGCTGGTGCCTTATTTGATGTTCACCCGGCAGGACCACGCCCTGGAGAAGCTCACGGCGGTCTGGCTGCTGCCCATCGTCGCTCCTGAAGTGGCGGCAGCCTCGGCCGGCGTGTTGGCGCCGCACCTGGCGCCGGAGCTGGCGCGGCAGATGCTGGTTGTGGGCTACCTGCTCTGGGGCGTCTCCCTGAGCCTGGCCTTCTCCCTTATCACGCTGGTGCTGCTGCGCCTGGCCCTGCACAAATTGCCGGGCAGCGAGTTCGCCGCGACCAGTTGGCTACCGGTCGGCCCGTTGGCCACGGGCTGCCTGGGGCTGCTGAGTCTGGGCAAGGCGATGCCGGCCGCCTTTGCCGGCACCGCGCTGGCGGGTGTGGCGGAACTCGCCCGCGATGTCGGTTTGCTCGGCGGCCTGCTGCTCTGGGGGGCTGCGGCCTGGTGGTTGGTGATGGCACTGTTCTGCACCCGCCGCCACTTGCGCCAGGAGATGCGCTTCAACCTTGGCTGGTGGGGTTTCACCTTCCCGCTGGCGGTATTCACCCTGGCCACCTTCGAGCTCCAGCGGCGCACCAGCATGGGTTTCTTCGGCCCGGCGGGCGCGGCGCTGGTCCTCGGACTGGCGCTGATCTGGGTGCAAGTGATGGCGCGGACACTGGGCGGGCTCTGGCACGGAGAACTGTTCCAGGCGCCCTGCCTTGCGGCTGCGGAGGGACTTTCGCGCAACTGACCGGCGAACTGCGACCATCTGTGATTGCCCGCGACCTGCCGGCTGGGCGAAAATAGCGGCCTTTTTTCGATTAGCCGTCTATTCAGACCTGCAGGAGATAAGCGATGCCCAGCCGTCGTGAGCGTGCCAATGCCATTCGTGCCCTGAGCATGGATGCTGTGCAGAAAGCCAACAGCGGCCACCCCGGCGCCCCCATGGGAATGGCCGATATCGCCGAAGTGCTCTGGCGGGATTACCTGCAGCACAACCCGAACAACCCCGAATGGCCCAACCGTGACCGCTTCGTGCTGTCCAACGGCCACGGCTCGATGCTGAACTACTCGCTGCTGCACCTGACCGGCTACGACCTCACCATCGAAGACCTGAAAAACTTCCGCCAGCTCGGTAGCCGCACGCCGGGTCACCCGGAATACGGCTACACCGCCGGCGTGGAAACCACCACCGGTCCGCTGGGCCAGGGAGTCGCCAACGCCGTTGGCTTCGCCATCGCCGAAAAGACCCTGGCTGCCCAGTTCAACCGTGAAGGTCACAACATCGTCGACCACAACACCTACGTGTTCCTCGGCGATGGCTGCATGATGGAAGGCATTTCCCATGAAGTCTGTGCCCTGGCCGGTACCCTGGGCCTGGGCAAGCTGGTCGCCTTCTACGACGACAACGGCATCTCCATCGACGGCGAAGTCCATGGCTGGTTCACCGATGACACCCCGAAGCGCTTCGAAGCCTACGGCTGGCAGGTGATCCGCAATGTCGACGGCCATGACGCCGACGAGATCAAGACCGCCATCGAGACCGCGCGCAAGTCCAGCGACCGTCCGACCCTGATCTGCTGCAAGACCGTGATCGGCTTCGGTTCGCCGAACAAGCAGGGCAAGGAAGAGTGCCACGGTGCGCCGCTGGGCAACGACGAAATCGCCCTGACCCGCGCTGCGCTGGGCTGGAACCATGCGCCCTTCGAAGTCCCGGCCGACATCTACGCCGAGTGGGACGCCAAGGCTGCCGGTGCCGCCCGTGAGGCCGCGTGGAACGAGCGCTTCGCCGCCTACGCCGCCGCCCATCCGGAACTGGCTGCCGAGTTCCAGCGCCGCATCAAGGGCCAACTTCCGGCCGACTTCTCCGCCAAGGCCGATGCCTACATCGCTGAAGTTGCCGCCAAGGGCGAAACCATCGCCAGCCGCAAGGCCAGCCAGAACGCCCTGAATGCCTTTGGTCCGCTGCTGCCGGAATTCCTCGGTGGCTCGGCTGACCTGGCCGGCTCCAACCTGACCCTGTGGAAAGGCTGCAAGGGCGTGTCCGCTGAAGATGCCTCCGGCAACTACCTGTTCTACGGCGTTCGCGAATTCGGCATGAGCGCCATCATGAACGGCATCGCCCTGCACGGCGGCTTCATTCCTTACGGCGCCACCTTCCTGGTGTTCATGGAATACGCCTGCAACGCCGTGCGCATGGCCGCGCTGATGAAGAAGCGCGTGCTGTTCGTCTACACCCACGACTCCATTGGTCTGGGCGAAGACGGTCCGACCCACCAGCCGGTCGAGCAGCTCGCCAGCCTGCGCTGCACCCCTAACCTGAACACCTGGCGTCCGGCCGACGCGGTGGAATCCGCCGTGGCCTGGAAGTCCGCCATCGAGCGCAATGACGGCCCGAGCGCGCTGATCTTCTCCCGCCAGAACCTGCCTCACCAGGCGCGCGATGCCGGCCAGATCGCCGACATCGCCCGCGGTGGCTATGTGCTGAAGGACAGCGATGGCGAGCCGGAGCTGATCCTGATCGCCACCGGTTCCGAAGTCGGCCTGGCCGTCCAGGCCTTCGACAAGCTGACCGCCGCCGGCCGCAAGGTGCGCGTGGTGTCCATGCCGTCCACCAACCTGTTCGACCAGCAGGACGCCGCCTACAAGCAGGCCGTGCTGCCGGTACAGGTTGGCGCGCGCATCGCCATCGAGGCCGCCCATGCCGACTTCTGGTACAAGTACGTCGGCCTGGAAGGCCGCGTGATCGGCATGACCACCTTCGGTGAGTCGGCCCCGGCTGCCGCGCTGTTCGAGCACTTTGGCTTCACCGTCGACAACATCGTCGGCACCGCCGAAGAGCTGCTGGACGTCTGAGTAGGATGAGTTGAGCCCGCGATACCCCTCGGCATGCAGCATGGGTATCGCTGCGCTCCACCCATCCTACGGTCCGCCCTCCCGCGTTGCGCGGGAGTGGCTTTTCGATCCGAGACCGCCCCATGCCTAGCAATCGCCCCTTCAAAGTCGCCCTCAACGGCTACGGCCGTATTGGTCGTTGCGTGCTGCGCGCGCTCCATGAGCGCAGTGGCGGGGCGAGCTTCGAGATCGTCGCGCTGAACGACCTGGCCGACCAGGCCAGCATCGAGTACCTGACCCGCTTCGACTCCACTCACGGCCGCTTCCCCGGAGAAGTGCGTGTGGATGGCGATTGCCTGCATATCAATGGCAACTGCGTGAAGGTGCTGCGCAGCGCCGAGCCGGAGGGTATCGACTGGGCCGCCCTCGACGTGGACCTGGTGCTGGAATGCTCCGGCCAGTACACCCATCGCCAACAGGCCGAGCGTTTCCTGGCTGCCGGCGCGCCCCGGGTGCTGCTGTCGCAGCCGATGAGCGGCGAAGCGGACATCGACGCCACCATCGTCTACGGCGTCAACCAGGACAGCCTGACCGGCTCCGAAAAGCTGGTGTCCAACGCCTCCTGCACCACCAACTGCGGCGTGCCGCTGCTGAAACTTCTCAACGAGTCCGTGGGTCTGGAGTACGTCTCCATTACCACCATCCACTCGGCGATGAATGACCAGCCCGTGATCGACGCCTACCACCACGAAGACCTGCGCCGCACCCGCTCCGCCTTCCAGTCGGTGATTCCGGTATCCACCGGACTCGCCCGGGGCATCGAGCGCCTGCTGCCGGAACTGACAGGGCGCATCCAGGCCAAGGCCATCCGCGTGCCGACGGTGAATGTGTCCTGCCTGGACATCACCCTGCAGACCGCCCGCGATACCTCGGCCGCCGAGATCAACCAGGTGCTCCGCGAGGCCGCGGAAAGCGGCCCGCTGAAGGGCCTGTTGGCCTACACCGAGCTGCCCCACGCCAGCTGCGATTTCAACCACGATCCCCATTCCGCCATCGTCGATGGCAGCCAGACCCGCGTGTCCGGCCCGCGCCTGGTCAACCTGCTGGCCTGGTTCGACAACGAATGGGGCTTCGCCAACCGTATGCTCGACACCGCAGACCACTATCTGCGGGTTTCCGCTGTTTCTCGTTAACAACCAGCCCCCGTGAAGGACTGACCCCATGACCGTGTTGAAAATGACCGACCTCGACCTCCAGGGTAAGCGCGTACTGATCCGTGAGGATCTCAACGTGCCGGTGAAGGACGGCGTCGTGAAGAGTGATGCGCGCATCCTCGCCTCCCTGCCGACCATCAAGCTGGCACTGGAGAAGGGCGCGGCGGTAATGGTCTGCTCCCACCTGGGCCGTCCCACCGAAGGCGAGTTCTCCGAAGAGAACAGCCTCAAGCCAGTCGCCGACTACCTGAGCAAGGCCCTCGGTCGCGAAGTGCCGCTGGTGGCCGACTACCTCGGTGGTGTTGATGTGCAGCCCGGCCAGGTCGTGCTGTTCGAGAACGTGCGCTTCAACAAGGGCGAGAAGAAGAACGCCGACGAGCTGGCCCAGCAGTACGCCGCCCTGTGCGACGTCTTCGTGATGGACGCCTTCGGTACCGCCCATCGCGCCGAGGGATCGACTCACGGCGTCGCCAAGTTCGCCAAGGTCGCCGCTGCCGGCCCGCTGCTGGCTGCCGAGCTGGATGCACTGGGCAAGGCTCTGGGCAACCCGGCCCGTCCGATGGCCGCCATCGTTGCCGGCTCCAAGGTGTCCACCAAGCT